>JBDTKL010000203.1:0-2866 GCA_039935355.1 Candidatus Tumulicola sp. | reverse complement strand
GGCCGCCGGACGAGCGGCGTTTCCCAACTACCCTGCGTCAATTCAACGTGAAGCCGTCGGCAGCTGGGCGTACGTCAATGAAGACTGCGCCGTATGGAACGTGCCCGCGGCACCGATCGCAATGCGCCAACCCGTCGCGAGCAGGATTCCGACGCTGCTTATTTCGGGGACCTTCGACACGTTGACGTCGCTCGCGTGGGCCAAGGCCGCGGCAACGCGGCTATCGCACTCGACGGTCATCAGCATACCAGGCGTTGGACACTCCGTCTCCGCCTGGTCACCGTGCGCCCGCGCGGTTGTCGATTCGTTCTACGCCGCTCCGGACCGCGCTCCCGACACATCGTGTGTGGGCAAATTGAAACCGGCTCCCTTCACTTTAACAGTTGGCGAAAAATCGTAAACTTGGCAGTGTTGCCCATAACGGCGCCCCAATCCCTGATGGCTTCCGAGTCGAGACGTTCTCGAGAGGCGACACCTACGGCGGCAGACAAAGCGCTACGATCGTTTTCGGTATAAAACCACAGGAGGCGATCCCGCACGCAGTCCGTTGGTGAAAGTATATGCAATAGCTGAGCACCGCGGTGTAGCGTTTTCCAGCGTGTAATCACTTCATCAGCGATTTGCAGTGGGCCGCGCGGAAATTCTAAAGTAAATTTCTTAAACCAATGGTGGTAGACGCATAGCATAAAGGCTAATATAAGCAAGCCTTTAGGCTTTATAAAAAGCCTCAGGGCTGGCGCAACGTTAGTTCGACCGCGCGAGTGTTCGCACCGCGCCGAATGGTCAGCCGGACGACACTTCCCGCTGGCGCGGTGACGAGGTCGAGAAAATCTGCGCTTGAGAATTCGCTCGCGCTTCTGCCGTTGACTGCCGTGATTTTGTCGCCGGCGGCCACGCCGGCTGCCGTGGCGAGCGAGTTCGCGCGGACTGCCACGACGTCGATCGTGCTAGACTGATTCTTCGTAAATGCGATTCCCGAGCGATTCGGCGGGATATCGAGCGGGTGCGCCACCGGTTCGAGATACAGCGTCTGGTTCGCATAATCGAACGTCGGCTTAAAGTGCGACAGCACCGTTAGGCCGAGATCGCCGGCCTCGGTCCACGACGAGAACGAGCCGGTCTTCATCTGCGTAAAATCGGCTTTGAGACCGCCGATGTCGCTACCGCCGATCCCAAAGTTTGAGAGCGTTTGAATCGTGCCGCTGTTGGAGCCGCCCGTGCCGCTCCCCTTGATCGTAGCGCCGGGCGTATACTTCGCCAGCAATCCGGTTCGGCGCAGATAGTCGCCATACAAGATCAGCAATCCAGCATTGCCGGTGTCGATGCCAAACCATCCGTTGTTTCCATCGGCTGCCGCATTTGCTAGCGGCATATCTTCTTGAAAACGAATCGGTACACGGGTCGCCGTTCCGCGATACGCAAACTTCGCAAGTGGGGTGAGCGTGAGATTGCGCTTGGCATAATCGATCCGCGCCGCGTACCGTTCGAACCACTCGAGGCCGAGGATTCCGGCGAGCGGAACGCGCTTGCCGCGCTCGTAAAAATTATACGGATACGGAATCACCAACATCGGCTGGTCGAGCAGATCCGCGCTGCCGATGCGCATGCTGCGCACGCGCGCGTACTGGAGCCCGATGGTTCCGGAACTCGCGCCTCCGCTGACGCCGGAGCCGACGCCCCGCACGCCGAGGATCTTCGCGGCGGCCGTGTCGAGAATCGCGTGGCCGCCGGTGTCGAGGATGAACGGCATCGGCGCGCGGCCATTAATCGACGCCCAGACCAGCAACTGACGGCCTTCGAGCGCGACCGGCACCGTCGTGGAAGTCGCATTCGCGAGCATCCGCGCGTTATCAATTTCACGCGGTTTTTGAAAGTCGGACGCAGTTGCTTTTGAGCTGATCGTGTAGCGCGTTACGTCGGTACGATCGCCGTTTTCCGGTTCGAACGAGCTTGCGTGCGAGATCGAAAACGGCAGTACCAGCCGGCCGACTTGTCGATAATCGGCGAACGTCGTGATGTCGGTTTCGATCGGCGCTCGGATTGCGATCGATTCGACGAGATGCGTTCGCGTGTTGATCGCCAGTGTGGCCGGAATGCCGCCGGGCGGCTGCACTCGGACGAGTTGGGTCGTGTCGCTGCCGCTCGATCCGGTGCCGGCGCACGTGAACGTCCCCAACGGGTTGGGAGCCAGATACGCGCGTCGGGTGAGGTAGGCTTGCGTCAGCCCGAGAGCGCGCGGATACCACGCATCGTACGCGTGCACGCCGCCGGAGATGTCGCGGACCCAGTCGGTGCGCCCGTCGTACACCTCGAGCGTTTCACCCGCAACGGACAACGTCTGACGATTCGTATATCGGCCACCCCGCACGTCGTCGTGGAACGCGGCTCTGCCGTTCAGGCCCGAGCTGCGCGGGCTTCCGACGGCGGACACCTCACCGACGGTCCTCCACGCCGCGCCGCCCGTCGCGGCGGCGACCTGCCCGAATAGGGCAATGGGACTGCACGAGATAGTGGCAGCGGCGATCAGGGCAAGCATCACATGATTATATGCCACCGCGTCCCCGGCGTCTTGAAGATTCTTAGCGTGGGGGTTCCCCCAATACTAGAAAGCGCTGCGTTTTAGTATGGTCCTTAGTGACGAGTGCTCGTGGTGCTCGCAATCTGAGGAGGGACTCGATGATGCGAAGGCTTTTCATGCTCGTCATAGCGGCATATCTGGCCGGCTGTTCGGCACCCGGCGCGCTACCCCGAACGCCGGATACCGCCAATGGCCCGGTTTCCAGCGTGGCGCCGGATGCCGGCGCTACTTGCAAATCCACGCCGAAGACCGCGACCAACTTGTTTGTCGCCAACGATTTGTCGAGTA
>JBDTKL010000202.1:0-2819 GCA_039935355.1 Candidatus Tumulicola sp. | reverse complement strand
CGGCATGGAAAACACGGCGGCGACCACCCAAACGGACCGCACGCTCCACGACGCGACGGCGCATCTCGACTTTTCGAGCGACCCATTGGTATCGCACGAATTGGCGCATCAATGGTTCGGCGATCTGCTGACCTGCCGCGACTGGGCGCACGCGTGGCTAAACGAGGGTTTCGCCACGTTCTTCGAAGCCGTTTGGCGTGAAGAAAATTTAGGATTCGACGAATACGAATACGATGTTTTCGAGTTCGTTGCGGCCTATCTCGACGAAGACGCCAATCGATATCGCCGTCCGATCGTGTACAACCGTTTCCGCGATCCGATCGAGCTTTTCGACCGCCATTTGTATCAGAAGGGCGGCGCGGTGCTCCACATGCTGCGCGGATACCTCGGCGACGCACGTTTCTGGCGATCGATACACCGTTACGTGGAGCGCAATGCCGAACGCAACGTCGAAACGATCGATCTCATTCGCGCGATCGAAGAAGCGACCGGGCGAAACGTTCGCGCGTTCTTCGACCAATGGGTTTTTCGGGGCGGCCATCCCGAGCTGAAGGTGGCCGTCGAGTGGAACGACGAGCGGCGCGTGGCTACCGTGACGATCGATCAAACGCAGAAGGTCGACGACGAGAATCCCGCCTATCTTTTCGACGTGGATCTCGGATTCGTGTCGACCGTTCCGGCTCTGACGAGTGGAGAAGGCCCGTGTCCCGTGGCGGGCGAGCGACGCCTGCACGTACGCGTGGAGCGCGCGCACGAAACGATCGCGATACCGCTGGACGCCGAGCCCAAACTCGTCCGTTTCGATCCCGGCGCGTTCGTTCTGGCCGACGTTACCTATGCGTTCGGCGCGCAGCGATCTGCAGCCGCGCTCGCGGGAGATCCCGACGTGGTTGCGCGGATTCGCGCCGCGCGCGAATTAGCGCGAGATGGTTCTTCGACCGCGGTCGACGCGTTACGCGCGTCGTTTTCGAACGAACCCTTTTGGGGCGTGCTCGCGCAGTCGGCTTCCGCAATCGGCGGAACGCGGGCACCCTGGGCGCGCGACATACTATTGAGCGTGCTGACCCACCAACAGCCGAAGGTTCGTCGCGCCGTCGCGACCGCGCTCGGAAATTATCGCGACGCCGATGTGGCCGGCACGTTGCTCGACGTTGCGCGTTCGGATGCATCCTATTTCGTGCGCGCGGCCGCGCTGGAGAGTTTGGGCAAGACGCGCGACGCTCGCGCATTCGACGTCCTCGTGGCTGCGTCGCACGAACGAACCTGGAACGGAACGGTGGAGGCCGGGGCGGTTCGCGGGCTGTCGGAGTTGGCCGATGCGCGCGCGCTCGAACCGATCCGCGACACGACCGCCGGCGAACGCGATGAAGGCGTCCGGCGCGCGGCTCCGGGTGCGTTGTCGCGCTTGGGCCAGTTGGTCGAACCGGCGCGGACCGCGGTCGTCGAAGCGCTCGAACGCTTGATCGACGACCCCGCGTATTTGGTGCAGTTGGCGGTGGTTTCGGCTGCCGAATCGCTCGGAGATTCGCGTCTGCTTGCGTCGCTCGACCGCCTGTCGTCGTCGGCCGGCGACGCGCGCACGCGTCGAGACGCGGTGGAGGCAATCGTCCGCATTCGCGAAAACGCGAAGGTGCCGTCGCAAGTAACGGCAATGCGAAGCGACATCGATGGGCTACGTGAAGAGCAGCGGAAACTACAGGAGAAGATCGAGGCGCTCGCGCGGACTTAGGCGCAGACTCATTGCCGTCGTCGTTCTGATTGCGTGCGTTACGTTGGCGGCTTCCTTATGGAGCCGCGATCGCACGGCGCACGCGGCGGCCCGTCTGCCCCAGGTGCGCACGCCGTCCGATCTCTTTCGCGACTTACCCGCGTTACTCGAACAGTCTCCGCTGCCGTCGTGGAGTTCTGCCGATACCCGGCGGCTTCACGACGGAATGGCGGATGCGTTTCGTCCTGCGACCGTGGGCGCGCACCGCTGGAGCTTGGCCGTGGTGGACGCCGCCGGAAACATGTTGTTCGACGACCGCGCCTCCGACGCAGTGACGCCCGCCAGCGTGCAAAAGCTCGTGGTCGCGGCGACGGCGCTCGATGTGCTCGGTCCGTCGTTTCGTTACCACACGGTGCTCGCAGCGCAACAGCCGGCCGCCGTCGACGGGACGTTGAATGGTAATCTCTGGCTCGTCGGATCGGGCGACCCGTCGCTCACCCGCGAAAACTTGCAGTCGGGCGTTGGAATGTTGGCGCGTTCGGGCTTGCGGCGCATTCGCGGCGCGGTGGCAGTCGACGCGAGCGCGATGAAAGGCCCAGAGCAGAATCCGCATTGGAGTCAGGACGATGCCGACGAAGATTATGCCGCGCCGACCAATGCCGTCTCGATCGATGAAGACACCGTCGAATCGACGCAAACGGTCGGCGGCGTGCAGGAACATTTTTGGACTGCCGTGCACGGCGTCAACCGCTGGGCGGGAGCGGTCGTCGATCGTTTGCTGCGCGAGCGTCGCATCGCGGTGGCGGCCCGACCCGTCGTCGCCCCGGCGCCGCTCGATACCATCGTGCTGTGGGATCACCGCTCGGACTCGCTTCGCGGACTCGAAACGCACATGTTGTTCGTTTCGGACAATCACTATGCCGAGCAGTTGCTGCGTTCGCTCGGCGCAGAACGCGGACCGGGCGACGACGCGGCCGGGCTCAAGGCCGAAGCGCAATTCTTGAGCGAGCGCGGAATTCCGCGGCCGGGATTGCAGTTGGCCGACGGAAGCGGCCTGGCCGGCAGCAATCGGATCGCGGCCATTACGTTGGTGCGACTTTTAGCCGACGCG
>JBDTKL010000201.1:0-5179 GCA_039935355.1 Candidatus Tumulicola sp. | reverse complement strand
CGAAATTCTCGTAACGCCGTCCGCGAGCGAATCGCGGTCTTGTACGCGTTGACCGGGTCGCCGACGGTGTTGTAAGCGATGCTTACGTCCAGAAGATCGACGCCCTCTATATCCAGCGCGGCCCAGTGCCAAAAGGTGGTAGAGCGCTGGACTAGTGCGGCGTATCTGTCCGCGGCTGCTTTGCACCATCTGATCTGCCCGCGAGCGTCGTCCGCGCGAAACGCTGCTTCGCAGCGTGCCTGGAAATCATGCGGCGTCTGCGCATTCGCTCTCGTGCCCGTGAGTGCAAGCAGTAACACCAAAACGCACAACAACCGCATGCGTAAATATCGCTTGGTCGTCTGCCAAGCGTCTGGCGGGACGAATTGCGGTTATGCGTTAGCCAACGGCTTCGATGAGGAATGCGCGGCCGTAACGCCGGCCGAGTCGAAACGTTTCTTCCTCCGCGAGGAGAATGCGTTCGGTCAGGCCGTTGGGCGCGCGCGGAAGCCACGTCAGCATGAGATTGCAAAATGCGACGATGCCGGATGCCGCTTCGAGCACGGCGCCGTTGACGGCTTCCGGGCCGCGTGACACCATCAGGTAACTGCTGTACAGATCGCCGTGCAGCACTTTGCTGGCCGAGGCGTAGCGTCGTGCCGCATCGTCGCCGAGTCCGATGCGAATCATATCCGTGATCCGGACTTTGTTGAACGGCTGCTTTCCGGCCGCCCCTCGGGCTTCGGGCGTTAGCTCCGCATATTTATGGCGGGCGTGGCTGATTTGATGAATCAGCGCCATGCGTTGTTCGGCCGTCGTGGCTTCGTTCTCTATCAAGACTTGCAGATGTTCGACCTTCGCGTACCACAGCGCGTGCTCGGGCTCATGCATGAAGTAGCTCGCACGCCCGTAGTATTCGATCGCGGCGCGTTCCAGAACCAACACCGCGCCGGTTGCGTCGTGATTGAGCAGCGTCACCATGCCGAATGTGGCTTCCGATAGACACCGCCCGAGATTCAGCAGGATCACGCGCTGCGCTTCGGCGGTTTCGTCGCCGCCTTGGGCATTTTGTAACCAGTGGTAGCACTCGGCGAGAAGCGCGTTGCACACGTTGATGTGGCGCATGACGCCGATGTCGACGCTCTGATGCACCGGCACGCCGCACGGCGGACGCGCGGCAGTTTTCGGGGGCAACTTGCGTCGCTGCATCGTCCTCCCTCCTCGGCTTAAAACCACGATAGCCCTAGCGTAAACACTACGGTTGTCATGGTTCAGGGTCGCGCCAACCGTCCGGCAGCGCTGTAGGGCATAGTTAGGTTTGGCCGCTACCTGCCCTGCTGGGTCTAGGAGCGTTCTAAGGAGATTTATTAAAATCTAAGGAGATTATGGAGTACCTGCAGCCGGCCGATACGGTAATACCTAGGCGTCAGGTTTCTGCGCGGCGGCGCGGCTCAGGCGGTTCATGAACGTCGTGAAGATCAGCCCGGCGAGCGACAGTAGTGCGACGGCGATACCCGAGATCGAGGCAGCGTCCATTCTCGTCGCCTGAAGATCGGGATCGACGACGATTCGTATCGGCTTCTCGAGGTGGATGACGTTCGCCCCGGGCAAGTGCAGCATTCCCGTCGCGAGCAATACCAGCATACCGTCGTGTTGCGGAACGACGATCCAGCTCCATTTTACGAAGCAAGGATTGTTGTCGTCGATCGCCGGTTCCGTCGATGACGTGATGCCGACGCTCACGATGTGAAGTTGGGTCTGCTTCACCGCCTCGTGCAGCTTCGGATCGCAATGATTGGTCTTCATGCCGGCGTCTTGCAGCTTGGCATCGAGAACGAACGCGCTGCCGACGAGTGCATGTTTGCCTGCGATACTGTTCTCGTTAAACGCAGAAAACAGTAACCGTGGTGTTACGCGCGTCTCAGTATACTGCTCGTCTTGAAACTCGCGCGCTAATTTCTGAGATTGATGAAGCGCACGATTCGAATCGACGTATACGCCGACCCAGTGTGCGCTGGCCATCGCTAAGATCAGCAACACCGCGAACGCACCCATGTAGTCGAGCACGCGTCCGGTGCGCCGCCGCAGTTGGTAAATCTGCACCTGCGAAGGGTCGACAGGATGCTTCGCTACCTGGCGTCGCAGTTCGCTCGACACGACGTAAAACACGACCGTCGCAACGGCGAACGCTACGATCACGAACCAAAAGACGAGCAGCATCGTCGACGTCATGATACACCCTCGACGGTCAGGCCTAGTTTTAGTAGTCTCTCCACAAGATCGCGGCGACCGTTCCCTCATCCTGAAACACGTTGGTGATGTCCAGGATCTCTTTGATGGGAATGTTGTTGATCGTCAGTTCGAACGTCAGGTGGCGGCCGCCCTTCGTATTGATGTATCCGCCGAGCGCTTGCGCTTTCAGTTCCATGCCACCGGTCGGTCCCGCGCCGACATAGGTTCCGGTCTTGGCGTGAACCTTCGCGAGAGCGCCGGCCAACGTCGGATTCTTCGTGAAGTCCTTGACGAAGGCCAACGAGCCGTCAACGCCTAGGCTCGGCAGCGCATCTTCGAACGCTGCTGCCGCCGGACTCTTCGACAACTCTTCGAGCATCGTCGTTACCGCGATATTGGTGGCGGTCGTTTCGCCGCCGCCGCTACCGTCGATGAAGTGGTATTGATCCGCGTTGACGTTCCAATGCGCGGCCAAATCCTTGCGCTCCCATGCGAGTGCGGCCGGCATCGAATTCGCGCCATACTTCGTTCCCAACAGAACCAGGCTCGTGTCGGCGCCGATGTTGTAACTGATCTTCAGCACGAACTTCGCGTCTTGTCCGTACCGCATGCCGGTAAGCTGCGCGACCCGATTCGCGACGCGGTACGATCCCCACGCCGGCAGCAGCGCAACGGGATTCTGTTGCACTGTCGGTGCCGCGACCGTCACGCCGGCCGTGCGAAGTTGTTCAATCAACACCGTGCGCGCATAGTTGGACGGCTGCACGATGCGCACGGTCTGCACCAGCGTCGGCTTTCCGGTGAGCGGCGGTTTGAAGTCGCTAGGCAGCGACCCGGTAATCGTCGAGGTGCAGCCGGGCTTGCCGATGCATGCCGGTAGCTCTGGATCGATCTTGAGCGTGTCTTTGCTGTTGGCCGCGCCGACACGCAGCTTGTTCACGATTTGCAGCGCCGACGAAGCCGGTCGCGAGGTTAGGTTCGCGGTCGCACCAGTCTTGCCGCCGGGAACGATCGTCATGTCGACCACGTCGTCGTTGACGAACATCGGTCGCACGTTGAACTGATCGCGGAAGAACCACGGCTTGAACAGGCGGTCGTCGATCACCACGTTGCCGGCGACCCGCTTGATGCCGGCCGCTCGAATCGCCTGCGCGAGGCGCGCGTAGCCGGCGAGCGGATTGGGCTTGGTAAGGATGGCGTTACCGAGGCCATCGGCTTCGTTGTGGTCCCAGTCGCTGACGGCGATCGAGCCGTCCGGATTCAAACGGCCACCCATCGTCAAGTCGCCGGACGCGACAACGATGAGGTTGCCATGCAGCACGCCGCTGCCATCAATCGTTCCGGTCCGATAGACCGGCGTGTCGTAGGTGTGGTTCGGCCCAACCGCGTTGAGCAACTGGCCGACGCTGAACACTTTGCGCACCGATCCGATGTAGAATTTGCGCTGCGAGTTGAGGTCGATCAGCACTTTATCGCCGTCCATCACGCGCAGTCCCCAGACGCCGCCCTTGTAACGCGCCTTGTCGAACACGGCTTGAATGTTGGAGGGCACGGCGGTGGCGGAAGTGTCTTGTGCAACCACCGTCGAGCGCGGCGTTAGCGCCGCACACACCGCACCAACGAGAGCGAGCGAAATAGCTACGTAACGAAATCGCGCAGAACCAATCATTTACCAAGCACCTCCGACACTCGCGGGTTCGTTAGCATGGTTGGCTTGCCTGCTTCGATAGCGGAGGGCGACGCGGCGAAAACGCCTAAGGCGTCGACGTTATGCGTAGCCTTTCAAAGTCAGCGGTGTTCATTGGCATTCTAACGCTCGCGGCTGGTGGATGTAGTTCCGGGAACTCCAGTCTGCCCACGACGACAGTGCCGCCCGCCTCAGATCAGGAAGCCTTCATCAGCGATCGTGGATGCTCGGTGAAGCATCGAGTGAAGACTTATTGTATATCATGGATCCCGGAACTGGGGGCATCGACGTCTATTCGGACACACCACCCAAGTACAAGCTGGTGGGAGTTCTTTCACCTCCGAACGGCTACAATTATCTATGCATCAACCGCGCGCAAGATGTTTTTGCTACCGCCGGCTATTCCGTCGTGGAATACAAACACGGCGCGACCTCGCCGCTTCGTATTCTAGGGGGACTGCCTTCGGGTGCAAGTGGCTGCGCAGTGGACCCGTTGACTGGCACCTTGGCGCTCCCAAACTATGGCCAAGCAGTCACGTTCTTCAAAAAGAACAGTGGAAGACACACAGACATACCAGTTCCAAAACCGTATGCACTTTTCGGGAAATGCGCCTATGACGGGAGCGGAAATCTCTTCGTGGGAGCGCTCATCGGGTCTCCGTCCTCAACGTTTGCTTTGCTAGAACTTCCTCACGATAGTAAGCAATTTGTCGAGGTCAAGCTAGACGAACCGTTGAGTACCGATACTAGCGGGGGAATCGTGTGGGACGGGCAGTACCTCGATATTGCTGATTCCAAGCAAAACATCATCTACCAGTTTGCCATCGCGGGCCAGAAGGGATCGCTTAAGGCAAAGATCGTTCCGCAAAGGTCGTACGATATAACCGGGTTCTTCGTCGAAGGAACGACGCTCGTCGTTTCCGCTTTTAACGAGCCGACTACATCTTTTCCGCGGACTGGCGGAATAGTCAACTTCTACGACTATCCGGCGGGAGGCAAGAAGACCGGCGTGATTCGCGGAGTCGGCTATCCTTATGGTGTTGTCGTGAGCCTTGCGAAAACCAAGGATCGCAGGCGCTGACTAGGTGTGTGCTGGGATTAGCGGTCGAGCGTAGAACGGTCGCTCCATGAACTGGAGCGTTAGAGTCTTCCTGTTGCCAGCGCTATTCCTCGGTGCAACCGCGATCGCCGCCGCGCAGGCCACGCCGCTCGTGCACCACCAGGTGTCGTCGAACGCCGCAGCACAGGCGGCCTTCGATCGGGGGTTGTTGGATTATTACG
>JBDTKL010000200.1:0-2961 GCA_039935355.1 Candidatus Tumulicola sp. | reverse complement strand
TTTCAACGCGCTTACTCGCTCGGCGCAAGCGCTTGCGGCGAACTATCCGTTTGCGACGATCGAACCCAACATCGGTGAGGTCGCCGTTCCGGACGATCGTTTGACGCAGCTCGAGCGGCTGGTTTCGGCGCGAAAAGTAGTACCGGCGACCGTGCGTTTTGTCGACATCGCGGGCTTGGTTCGCGGCGCGAGTTCGGGCGAAGGGCTCGGCAACGCATTCCTCAGCCACGTTCGCGAGACGGATGCAATCGCTATGGTTGTGCGGTGCTTCGAAGACGACAATGTGACGCACGTCGAGGGCCATCCCGATCCGCAGCGCGATATCGAGATCATCGAGATCGAGTTGGCGTTGGCCGATCTGGATTCGATGCAGCGCCGCGTTTCGAAGATGGAACGCGAAGCGCGTAACGACGTCAAAGCCAGAGCACGCGTGGAGGCGGCCAAACGCCTCGTCGCGGCGCTGGAAGCCGGCACTCCGGCCCGCTCGTTCGCAGAAGGTTCGGTCGAACGCGAAATCGCGCAAGAGGCGTTTCTGCTGACCTCCAAGCCGTTGCTCTACGTTGCCAATGTCGATGAGTCGCAGGCGGTTGAAGGCTCGGACGCTGCGATCGAGGCCGTGCGCCGGCGGGCCGAGGCCGAGGGCGGTCACGCGGTCGTCCTTTCGGGAAAAGTCGAAGCCGAGCTCGCCGGACTGAGCGAGGACGAGGCCACCGCGTTTCGCGCCGAGCTGGGGATGCACCGTAGCGGCCTGGACGAGTTGGCCGCTGCCGCCTACGACGTTTTGGGCTTGATGACGTTTCTCACGGCAGGTGAGAAAGAGGTGCGCGCCTGGACGATCCCGCGCGGGACCAAAGCGCCCGAGGCCGCGGGGCGGATCCACGGCGACATCGAGCGCGGATTCATTCGTGCCGAAATCGTTTCGTACGACGACTATGTGGAATATCGTACGATGGACGCTATGCGAGCCGCCGGGCTCATTCGCAGCGAGGGTCGCGAGTATGTGATGCGCGAGGGCGACGTCGTGAACTTCCGATTTAACGTGTGAACAGGTCGTCCGCTGGTTCGAATCTAAGTGAGTTGCGTTGGAGGCTTATAACTGATTATGGCGACGCCCACGCGTGAGGTTTCGGTTTTCGGCGATGCTATCGCCTACTTTATGGAGGCGGCGGATCTCCTCGAACTCGACGCCGGAATGCGGCGGATTCTCACCATCCCAGCTAGACAAATCATCTTTGCAATCCCGTTTCAACGCGATTCCGGCGAGTTCGAAGTGTACACCGGATATCGCGTGCAATTCAGCTTCGCGCGCGGCCCTGCGAAGGGCGGTATTCGTTACCATCCGGGCGTGACGCTCGATGAAGTTACGGCGTTGGCATTTTGGATGACGTGGAAGTGTGCGGTCGTCGATCTGCCGTTCGGCGGCGGTAAAGGCGGAGTCACCTGCGATCCGAGCACGCTGTCGATGAACGAACTCGAGCGCATCACGCGGCGCTACGCAGCCGAACTCGTCGAAGTGGTCGGCCCCGACAAAGACGTACCGGCACCGGATGTCAATACGACTCCGCAAATCATGGCATGGTTCATGGACACCTACTCGATGCACGTTCGACAGAATACGCCCGGCGTCGTAACCGGCAAGCCGATCGAAATCGGCGGCTCGCGCGGCCGCGTCGAGGCCACCGGCCGTGGCGTCACGATCTGCGCGCTCGACGAGATGAACGAGATAGGTTTGCGTCCGGAAGAAGCGCGCATTGCTATTCAAGGCTTCGGAAACGTCGGCCGCTATGCGGCTAAACTGTTCGAGGAGCGTGGCTGCAAGGTCGTCGGTATATCCGACGTTACCGGCGCGTACTACAACGCAGACGGGATTTACGTCGCCGGCGCGATGGCGCACGTCGGCCAGCACGGTACGCTCGAGGGCTTCAAGGGCGGCGAGAAAATCACCAACGCCGAGCTGCTCGCCAGCGATTGCGACGTGCTCGTTCCGGCCGCGCTCGAAAAGGTGTTTACCGCCGAAACGGCCCCGAAAGTAAAAGCCAGGCTGATCGTCGAGGGTGCCAACGGCCCGACGACGCCGGAAGCCGACCGGATATTCAAAGAAAAAGGCATTACCGTAATCCCGGACATCATGGCGAATGCCGGCGGCGTTACCGTCTCGTACTTCGAGTGGGTGCAAGACCGGATGGGATTCTTCTGGCGCGAGAGCGAGGTCAATCAGCGTCTGGAAGAAGCCTTGTTGGAAAACTTGCACGCGGTTCGCGCCATCGCGAGCTCCCGCAACGCGACGCTGCGCACCGCCGCCTATACGCTGGCGATCGACCGGGTCGTCAAAGCGCTCAAGCTGCGCGGCATCTACGCCTAAACATTCCGCCCAGATAGGGAGCCTCTTTATGAGGTTCCCTACAAGAAGGTTAAGAGCGGATACGGATCGGGGTAACAATAGCGCGGATTGCCGCATTGAGTACCTGCGTACACTGCCTTAACGTCAATCGGTGGTATCTTCGTGCCATAATGCCGGTTGATCGTGTCGATGAAATCCGAAGCAAGCAGCGCGTAACCGGTGTTCGACGGATGTAAGCCGTCGAAGCTCACGAGCCCGCTACCGAAGCCGAGTCCGCAGCATTGCGGCCCATTCGCGATGTGGCTGGCCTTCTCGAAATACGGGTTCGTCGGGTCTCCGCTCGCGACGCCGTCGAAGAACGCCGTAACGTCGACGATCGGCGTATCGGTCTTAGAGGCGGCCTGGTTCAGTCCGGTGTTGATGGTGTTGTTCAACGTCTGGATCTTTGCGGCAAACTCGGGCGTTATATAGAACATCCCCAGCCCGCTTCCAGGCTTTCCGTTATCGAAATCCGGCAGGTTCGGCTTTCCCGGATCTTTAGACGGGTGAGCGACAGAATATAGAAGAGCCGCGAACGTACCTTGCAGGGTGAGGTAGCCGCACGGTTTTGTCAAGCTTCC
>JBDTKL010000199.1:0-5216 GCA_039935355.1 Candidatus Tumulicola sp. | reverse complement strand
CGCGACCGTTGGCTAGGGGTTCGTTCTGGTTACAATGCGCTGTCGGGGCTCGTGGCGACGCCGAAGGCGGCGCTCAAGGTATTGCTGTAGGTCTGAACCGGAACGCCCTTCGGATAGGTTATTTCCGAAACCGCCGGGGCGAACGGAGCGCTGATGAACAGGTGCTTATTGGCGGCGTCTAACGCGACCGCATACGCCGCAGTAGTCGAGTAGGTTGTCGACGGCTTCGTCGCACCGGACGGAAAGACGTACACGATGGCGTCTTCCTGGTCGGCGATCAGCAGCTCGCCTTTCTTGTCGATGGTCATGCTGCCGGCGTACCCGAAGGCGATGTGGATGCCAAGATTCGTCCCATTAGTCGATCCGGGCGCGAATTCGAGCACTTCGATGTCGCCCTGTTGCGAATCGTTGTACGCGACGTACAAGTTGTTGCTCTTGTCGAGCGCAAGGCCGGCCGGGAACGTGCTGAACGGAATGGTTTGCGTCGGCGTCTTCTTGCCTTTGGCGTATTCCAAGACATCTCCATTGAAGCTGCCGTTGAAGTTCGACACGTACACCGTTCCGTCGGTCCCAGCAACGACGTATTTCGGTGAACCCGCACCAGTGAGCGTCTTAGAAAGTTTGGTTTTGCCCTTCGCGTATTCGGTCACCGTACCCGCGCCGAAGTTGCAAACGTACAGCGTACCCTTCGGATCGACGAACGCTCCGTCGGGGGCTGAGATGCCGTCGGTGATTTGGCCGACTGGCTCGGGGCTCGACGATTTCTTCGTCGAGAAGATCGCGATGCGCTGATTGAACTGATCGGAGACGTAGAGCAAGCCTTTGCCGGATTTAGCTTCGGGCGAAAGCCAGCCAGGCGTGCGAACCGCCGCGCCGCTCGTCGGCCGCGCGCCGAGAACGCCGTTTTGGGTAAGCGATTGAGGTTGCGATTGCGCCACCAGTGGCGATGATGCGGACTGCGAACAGCCCGATAGTAGGGCGGCGACGCCCACTGCGTACGCCGCGGTCGATAGTGTACGTAGCAACATCGCGGTTGCTTCGCCTGCAGGCCGAGCGTACCTATGCCTACGGTTACTCGGGAACCGTGTTTAGACTCGCCGATTCCAGCAGAGAAGCGCGGCGAGATCCTTGATTTCGTCCGCTCGTTGGGGTCGCGGCGACAGGTCGTTGGCAACGAGCAAATTTTTGAGTCGTTGATGCGCGGGTCCGTCTGGGCCGGCGATTTCCAGAGCGGTTTCGGCAGAACGCCGGGCGGCAGCGTTCTCTCCCTGCAGACCCAGGCTTCCGGCCCGCACGCGACGTGTCCACGAACGAATGCGAGCATCCGACGAATCGGATTCACGTTCGACCATCGCGCAAATCGCTAATGCGGCTGCCAGTCGACGCAGCAAGTTCGTCGCTTCGGCTTCGAACAAATACGACGCCCACCACGCGTGCGATTGCGCGGCCGCATGCGTTCTGCATTCGCGCGCCAGGTCGATTCCGGCTCTTGCATCGCCGCGATCGATGGCGACGCCGCTTAACATGCTGAAGATTGGTGCGACCGGGCCGCCAATGGCTTGATGAATCATCAGCGACTCTCGTGCTAATCGTTCGGCCTCTTCGTAGCGCCGTTCCGAGCGAGCGATCCCGGCCAGCAGCAACAGCGACGACGAAATGTCGTCGACGAAACCGTGTTCGATCGCGAATCGATGGAAGGCGACGTAGATCGCGCGCTCGCTCCGCACCCGATCGCCCGTCGATAGCGAGCATGGCGTCGACGTTGAGATACTGTTTGCGCGTTAGCGTCGATACGGCGCCCGGCGCGGCGGCGGGATTGCGCGCGTGTGTCCGGACGGCTTCGCGAAGCTTGCCGACTCGAAATAGAGAAACGTCAGCGAGGTGTAGCAATAACTGCGCATGTCGCCGTCGATCGGCATGCCGTCGTCTCGCACTCGAAATTCCTGAATACAGCGCTGCAGCAAGGCGGCGGCCTCGGAAGATCGGCCAGTGTCGCGAAGCTCTGCTGCTCGACCAATAGACCGCCATGCGGCCGCCTCGGCTGGGTCGCCGCCTTCGCCGATGAGCGGCGACAGTTTACGGGCTGCATCCACGTGCCCGTCAGCTATCAGCGAAACAGTTGCTGCCAGCCTCCAATCGCCGATCGAGCGATCGTTGCGGACTTCCGGACGCTCCTGTAAAAACGTTGCGACGCGGCGCCGTGCTTCATCGAGATCGCGATAGAACTGCCGGCGCGAGATTGCCAAATCGCCGGCGACCGATTTGTGTGGTTCGTTGGGTAGATCGCAGCGCGTAACGATGGCGTGCAGACGCTCGCCGCGAGGTTCGTCGCGAAGGCGCCGCAACGCGTCAAAAACGGCGCGCCCCGACGGATCGTCGCCGTCGCGGCCTATTCCAGCACTGCGGATAACGGCGGCTACCGCGTTCGAAGAACGCATGCTGTCGCCTGCGACGGCCCCCTAGAAAACCCTACCGGCCAAAGCGGGCTGTGGTATCATCCAGGCTATGCTTGGGCCGCGTCGACGTGCAGCCGTCGTCATCGCGATTTTCCGTACCGCGCCGTACGGTATCGTCTTTGTCGAGCGTGCCGCTCACTTACGCGATCATCCCGGTCAGATCGGATTACCGGGTGGCGGCGTGCATGCC
Organism: Candidatus Tumulicola sp.; assembly: GCA_039935355.1. Classification (GTDB taxonomy): domain Bacteria; phylum Vulcanimicrobiota; class Vulcanimicrobiia; order Vulcanimicrobiales; family Vulcanimicrobiaceae; genus Tumulicola. Next base: position 2,570 of record JBDTKL010000199.1, on the reverse strand, counting down.
GAGGACGCGACGCTTGCGGACACCGCCGTACGCGAACTCGACGAAGAAGTCGGTATCGATGTTTCGCGCGTGCGGATGGTCGACGAACTGCCCGTGATCCGCCAACGCATAGCTAATAACTTCGACGTCACGCCGTTCGTCGCGGTCGTCGAGCCCGGTGAACTGCGCATCGACGCGAGCGAAACGGCCGGAGTCTTCGTGGTGCCGCTCGAGCGTGTGCTGGCATTTGCCGGTCACGAATCGTCAATCGATTTTGAAGGCCGTCGCATCTGGGGTTTGACGGCTCGGATTCTACACGAGTTCGTCGATCGTTGGAACGATGCCGGATCCGGCCGCGTGCTCGAGCACCTCACGGCTGCGGGTCACGACGGGGGCGGCGAGGGCGAAGGGCACTCTTTCAGCAGCGTGTAGCCATCGGCGCTGGTGTGGTCCATAACATAGCGTACTAACGATGGCTCTGCGTCGCGTTTGTCCGGCGGCGGTTGCTGGAATGTTGTGGGAAAGTTCGGATCGTCGCGGTTGCGTCGCGACCACGGATTAGCCGCTTCGCTTGGGTAGTACCACTGATAATCCAGTGCGGTCGACGCCGTGCCGCCGTTCGAATAGTGAACCGTCATCGCAATGGTGACGTAAAATCCGCCGGTCGCTGCATCGTATCGCGATCCATCGGGGTCGGAAAAGGTAACGAACCCGCACGGCTGTGCACCGCCGGTTCCGTTGCCGCCTCGATCGCCGCCGCCCGAGCGACTCGCTCCGTCTCCGCCGGTTCCGGTTTGCGAACCGCTGCCGGCTCCGCTTGCGCCCGACGGTACGTCGAACTCCGCCCGCGCGTGGGCCGTCGATCGAACGATCGGACGCAGCGATCCGGCCCGAGGGGCGGGCGCGTGTCGTACGCGCACGTCCGTTAGCGGCAACGAACTCGCCGGTCGTGCTCGTATCGCCGGCGGGGACTTCCTCGTGGGAGCCGGTGACGGCGTCGGGTTCGGTCGCCGTTGGATGCGAGCAAGCGTTATGCGAGCGACCGTTTCCGGGCCTGGATTCGTCCGCAGCGCCGGAACGATCCATGCGAATGCCCCGTGCAATGCGAACGCGACGATCGTTGCGGCAAGCAACCGTCTCGCGCCGCGGTTAGCGCGGAAAGGCACGCCGATGCGCTCCTCGAACCCCGCACACCGTGGCGATCGACGCTTTTATTCGAACGATTCCGGATTTTCCGATTCCGGGCATTATGTTCCGCGACATTACCCCGTTGCTCAAGGATAAACAAGGATTCCGGGACGCAATCGATCTGTTCGTCAAGCGGTTCGAGAATCGTGGCGTCAGCTGGGTCGTCGGCATCGAAGCGCGGGGATACATCTTCGGCGCGCCGTTGGCTTATGCCATCGGCGCCGGTTTCATTCCGATTAGAAAGCCCGGCAAGCTTCCGCACGAGACGCTGACCGAAGAGTACGCGCTGGAGTACGGCACCAACGCGCTGCAAATCCATGCCGATGCAATTCCACGCGGCGAACGCGTCGTGGTGGTCGACGATTTGCTGGCCACCGGCGGCACCGCCGCTGCGACGGGTCGTCTGCTCGAAAGGATGGGCGTAACGGTGGAAGCCTTCGCATTTTTACTGGAGCTGCGCGGCTTGGGCGGACGCGAAGCGTTGACCGGCGCGGAAGTGGTATCGTTTGTTGAATATTAAAATGACTCGCTTATTAGTGGTATCGCTGTTGCTGGCCGCCTTTGCAATGCTGCCGTCGGTAACGTCGGCGCGGCCATCGGCAACGCCGACGCCTGCACCGACGCCGACGCCCGTTGCGGATCCGCAAATCACGAAGATCGTGCGCCAACAGTTTGTGGCGTGGCAGGCCGGCAGTGTCAATCTGAAGCTCTACGCGCCGGAAGTGTTGTCGAAACTGACACAAGACAAAATTGACCAGACGGCCCGTGCTCTAGAGGGTCTCGGTCCGCTCATCGACACGGTGTACATGGGACCGTTTTCCGCGCCCGATATTCCGCCGGACGCGCGCGGGTATATCTATCAGATGCGCTGCTCGGCCGGCAACGTGTATCTGTGGATGATTCTCAATCCCGACGGCAAGATTGCGACCATTTTCTATAAGGACAAATTCGACGTCGAAACGGTCGAACGTCCGGGCGAACCCGGTGCGCCGGCCGGAGCATCGCCGCCGCCACCGTAGCTTCTGCTAGTCACTAGGGAGGATCATAAGTTGTCTACTTTTCCAACGAGCCGCCGCGCCGCGGCGGGCACTTTCCTTATCGCGCTGATGATGGCCGGCTGTTCCGGCAATAGCATCGCGCCAACCGGTTCTAGTGCCGGCGCCGGCAACTCTGTGGCCGGGCAAAGTAAATCGCTGAGTCAGTATCGCGCCCTTTCGAATGGACAAGGCGTGCGATTGGAGGCATCCCCGGCACTAATCCGTGGCTGGATGTCGCCTGAGGCAAAAACCGATAAGAACGCAATCTATTGGGGCAACTACGATACGAACACGATCACGATTTACTCGTCGAAAGGTGTCAACGGTAAAGAGTTGGGCCAGATAACCACCGGCCTCAATAACCCC
>JBDTKL010000198.1:0-2743 GCA_039935355.1 Candidatus Tumulicola sp. | reverse complement strand
TCGCCATAAAGTGTTGGATCTGATCGGCGATTTCGCGCTGCTCGGCGCGTGGCCGCGTTGCGACATCGTGGCGATCAAGAGCGGACACGAACTACATGCCGCAGCAACGCGCGCGTTGCGCGCGCGCATGGCGTCATAAGCCAGGAGGAGGCGTGTGTCGGAGTTAGATATACGGCAGATTCTCGATGTGCTGCCGCACCGGTTCCCGATTCTGTTGATCGACAGAATTACCGAACTCGAACCGATGGTGCGGGTGCGCGGTTATAAGAACATCACCTACAACGAACCGGTGTTCACCGGACACTTTCCGGGCAACCCGTTGTTTCCAGGCGTGTACATGCTCGAAGCGATGGCGCAATTGGGCGGGGCTGTGGTACTCGAGCCGGGCGAATTTTCACGCAAGACGCCGTATCTCGCCGGTATCGACAAAGCCAAGTTTCGACGGCCGGTTATTCCCGGAGACCGCCTCGATATGGAAGTCACGATTCTGCGGCATAAGCGCAACATCGGATGGTGCGCCGCCAACGCCAGCGTCGACGGTCAATTGGTGTGCGCCGCCGAGCTGATGTTTTCGATCGTAACCAATCAAAACATGTACGGCGCGGATGCGACGGTGTTGCATCCGTGATCCATCCTACCGCGATCGTTCATCCCAGCTCGGTCATCGCGAGGACGACCGAGGTCGGTCCATATTGCGTGGTCGGCGAACACGTCAAAATTGGTGCCGGTAGCGTGTTGCAAGCGCACATCGTCGTCAACGGATGGACCGAGATCGGTGAAGACTGCCAGATCTATCCGTTCGCGACCATCGGCGCCGCTTCGCAAGATCGTAAATACGTCGGCGAGCGTGCGTACACGCGAATCGGAAGTCGAACCGTGCTACGGGAGTACGTCAGCATCCAGCGCGCGACCGGCGAAGAAGAGGTGACCTCCGTCGGCGACGACTGTCTGCTGCTGGCCTACACGCACATCGCGCACAACTGCATGCTGGGAAACGGCGTGACCATGAGTAACTTGGCGCAGTTGGCCGGGCACGTCGAAGTCGGCGATTTTGCGACCATCGGCGGTCAGGCCGGCGTGCATCAATTTACCCGAATCGGGCGCTACGCCATGGTCGGTGGTGCGAGCAAAATTACCAAGGATGTTCCGCCGTTTTTTCTGATCGAAGGAAACCCCGCGCGTCCGTACGGATTGAACAGCGTCGGCTTACGGCGGGCGAACTTCACGGCCGAGGAGCGTACCGAAATCAAACGTTTTTACAAGACGTTATACAACCCGAAGATGAACGTTTCGCAGGCGCTGGCCGTCATGAAGGACCAAGCGGCGACGGCTCCCGGTAAAGAAATCGTCGAGTTCTTAGAATCGCGTTCGCAGCGCGGCGTCCTGAAATGAGCGCGGCAATTGCGCTATTTTTTTTCGAGCGGTGAGCCCTCCGGCGAATCGGTAGCGCTGCTTCTGGCGGCAGCGATTCGCGATACCGATCCCGACGCAACGTTCGAAGGCATCGGCGGCGACCGCATGCGCGACTTCGGCTTTACGATATGGCGCGACCATCGAGGCTGGGCCAGTATGGGTCCCCTGGCCGCGATTCCGCGCATCCCCAAGCTGCTCGCGATCATGTGGCTCACGGCATTTCATTTGCGCAACACAAAACCCGACCTCGTCGTACTGGTCGATTTCGGGGTGTTCAACGTGCGCTTGGCGATGACGCTGCGCCGGCTGCACTACGCCGGACCGGTGCTCGACGTGTTTCCGCCGGGAACCTGGCTGGATAACGAATCGAAAGCGCGCATCGTCAGCGACGTAGCGATGCCGCTGACGGCGTTCGAGCATCAACGCGATTTCTATCGTGGACTCGGTCTGCGTATCGCGTACTTCGGCCATCCGCTAGCTAATCGCTATGCGGCGCGCCCGCAGCGTGCGGCGCCGCCGCCGGACGGCGGTACCATCGCACTGTTGCCTGGAAGCCGCGACGGCGAAGTCGATCGCCATGTACCATTGCTGCTCGCCGCGTTGCGCATCGTGCGCCGCACGCGCCCGAACGTGCTGGGTACGATCGGCGCGTCGAGTCCTGCGTCGCGCGTCCGGCTCGAACGCGACGTAGCTCGCGACGGGATCGACGGCGTTTCGGTCGTCACCGGCGCGCAAGAAGCGCTCTCGAATGCCGACGGCGCTTGGGTCGCTTCGGGAACGGCCGTGCTCGAAGCTGCGCTGAGCGGCGTTCCCTCGGTCGCGCTGTATGTGGTCAAGCCGATTTTAGTGAAACATGCTCGCGGGATGATCAAACATCGCTTCATCACGTTGCCGAATTTGGTGCTCGGGGAAGCCATCGTTCCAGAGTTGTTGCAGGAAGAAGCGTCGCCCCAACGTCTGAGCGATGAAATGGAAGCGATTTTACGCGACCCCTCGCAGCAGATGCAGCGGCTATCCGGGTTGCGCGCGGCCTTGGGACCGGTCGACGCGTTGGAGCGCTGCGCCGAGTTTGCGGTTTCGCTGGCGCGCGAGAACGCGACGGCATCGTCGTGATTCGCCTGTACCACACCTCCGATCTCCACGATCATCGCGGCTTCGTAGAGCGGCTACGCGAGTTGCGCGCCGCCGCTCCGGGATTGCTATTCGATTGCGGCGACTCGCTGCGCGGCAGTCAGACGGTGTACCATCGCCACGAACCGATGATGGCCGACTTGGACGCGGCGGGTTACGACGCGCAAGCCATCGGCAATCGCGAATTCCATTACTTCTT
>JBDTKL010000197.1:0-8782 GCA_039935355.1 Candidatus Tumulicola sp. | reverse complement strand
ATATCCTTGGGATGCTGCAACGCGTCGCCGTACATCGTGCCCTTCGCGATGGCCGCGCGCGCTTCGGGTCCGGCGTCGTAACCGACGATCGCAACTTTTCCGGTCATGCCCGCGGCGCCCACGGCCGCAACCGCACCGAGCGCCGAATCGTCGTTGATGCCGAAGATCCCGACGACGTCTTTGTGCGCTTGCAAAATATCGCCGGCGTCACTGTTGGCTTTCGTGCGCGCGCCGCCGGAGTCGACGTCGGCGACGATCTTCACGTCCGGGCACAGCTTGGCAACGGCTTGTTTGAAGCCTTTGACGCGGTCTTGTACGCTCGTTACTTCGGGCTCGTCGATAATCGCGACGTCGCCTTTGCCGCCGACGGCCTTACAGATGAGCGTTCCGGCGACGTATCCGCCTTGTACGTTATCGCTTGCGACGTGCGCGACGACTTTGCCCTGCGAGCTCGCGTTCGCGATATCGGCCGTAAAGACCGGAATATTGGCATTATTTGCCTCGACGATCGCGCTGCCGATGGCCTGCGAGTCATAGGGCGTCAGAACGATGGCGTCGACCTTTTTGGAGACGAAATCTTCGACTTGGCTTTGCTGCTGGGCGTTGTCGCGATTGGCATCGACGAAGGTAACGCCGTAGCCATGCTTGGTTGCTTCCGATTTCATGCCGGCTTCCATATCCTGATAGAACTGCGCTTCGCGGTTCTGAATCGATACGCCGATCGTCTTGGCCCCCGAAGCGGCTGCCGAGGGCGATGACGAGCCCGACGCGTTGGATCCGCCGTGCGCGCACGCCGTTATCGATGCGAGTAATGCGAGGGTCACGGCCGCGCGCAAATACGTCAAAATAGCTCTCCTTATGCGTTCGAAATGCCAAGCCGGAGGTTGGGCAGATGGCGAATTTTGGCCTTCGTTGTCCACAATGTGCGACACTTACTTGTGCAATCTGTGGAGAGTTTAGCCGGAATTGGGCGTTTTGGACGTCCAGAGGCGCCCACCGGCCCAAAACAGCCCGGTGGTGGCCGACACGGCAACGACCGTCCAAATCACGCCCGGAAGCACTCGGCCGTAGATGAATTCACCGGTTGCGAACAGCGTTCCGTAGATGGCCGCCAGACCGAAAACCCAGCCTATCAGCGCGTGCGCCGGCGAGTCCGGCGAGGGCGGTAATCCGGATGCTTGTCGCACCACTCGCCAACCCGGGCCGCCGGGGCGTACCTTGGCGTAGAAGGCCGCCAGCGTAGCCGCCGGCACCGGTGCGGTGAGGAACGTTACGGCCAGCCACACGACCGTGGTGACGCCGACGGTCCACAGGAGAATCGACGTGTCGGGCACGTGATAGCCGTATTTTCCGGCCACGAAAAACCCCAGCGAAATCGCGAACGACGAGGCCATAGCGCTCACTTCGCTCCACGCGTTGATGCGCCACCAAAACCAGCGCAGCAAGTAGATCAAACCGGTGCCGGCTCCGATCGACAACAACAGATCGAACGCGCTTTTCGCGTTATCTAAGAACAACGAAAACACGACGCCCGCTGCCATCAGTCCCACGGTAACGAGACGTCCGGTCAATACCAGCTCGCGTTGGGTGGCACCGGGCCGCACGAAGCGCTGGAAGAAATCGTGCACCAGGTAGGACGTTCCCCAGTTGAGATGCGTTTCGATCGTCGAGCGATACGCGGCGAACAAACCGGCGACCATAAAGCCGGCAAAACCGGCCGGTAGAAACACCAGCATCGCCGGATATGCGATGTCGTTGCCGATCAGGTTAGCGGGTACGTTCGGAAAGCGCACCGCGATATCGTGGAGCGACGGATACACGATGGTCGATGCGAGCGCGACGACGATCCACGGCCACGGGCGCAGCGCGTAGTGCATGGCCGCGAACGTTAGCGTTCCGAATGCGGCGTCGGATTCGGTGCGAGCCGCCAGCATGCGCTGAGCGACGTAACTTCCACCGCCGGGCTCCGAACCGGGGTACCACACCGACCACCATTGCACGGTGAGTGGAATGACGAAAATCGCAAGCGCCGTCGGCCAATCCGAGAAGTTCGGCACGAGCGCGAGCATGCTCGGATGGGTTGCGTTCACGTGCGCGATGAGCCCGTGCAAACCGCCGACGCCGGGCGCGTGAATCGCAAAATACGCCGCTGCGAACGCCGCCGTTATGGTAATGACGAACTGGATCAGGTCGGTCACCATAACGCCCCATAAACCGGCGGTCGCTGCGAAGACGATCGGCACGGCGGCTAACAGCAACAACGTTTCGAACCGCGGCCAGCCGAACAAAATAACGGCGATTTTGACGGCGGCTAAGTTGACGGTCGCGATGATCACGCAGTTAAAGAACAGGCCGAGGTAGATCGCGCGGAAGCCGCGCACGAACGACGCCGCCTTACCCGAATAGCGCAACTCGTAAAACTCGAGGTCGGTCAGCACACCGCTGCGCCGCCACAGGCGCGCGTAAAAAAAGACCGTCGCCAGGCCGGTCAACAAGAACGACCACCACACCCAATTTTCCGCGACGCCGCCGTCGCGCACCAAGTTCGTGACCAGGTTGGGCGTGTCGGTCGAAAACGTGGTGGCGACCAGCGAGATGCCGATCAGCCACCACGGCGCCTGCCGGCCCGCTGCAAAGAATTCGGTGATGTTGCGGCCCGCCCGGCGTGCCAGCAGAATGGCCGGCAGAAACGTGACGCCGAGCGAGACAATGATGATCGTCCAATCGAGCGGCGTCAGATGCATCCCGCGCGGATTCCAACGCCCGGTGGTTCATTCCGCCCGGTAGGCCGCAGCTCGAAAATAGCTTCTTGACTTTATATAATATATTAGTTATATAAAGAATACATTATGCAAGCCACGGCCGACCGGCTCGACGCCGTCTTCTTTGCCCTCTCGGACAGCACGCGCCGCACCATCTTGGAGCGTCTCGCCCGCGGCGAAGCCGGCGTGAACGAATTGAAAGATTCGTTCTCGATCAGTCAGCCGGCAATTTCGCGACATCTGAAAATTCTCGAACGCGCACAGTTGATTCGTCGCAGCCGCGACGCGCAACGGCGCCCTGCGAGCGTCGAAACCCAGGCGATCGCAGATGCCGAAAGCTGGATCGAACATTTTCAACAACTGTGGGAAGCCAACTATCAACGCCTCGATGCGCTGCTCGCCGGCGAGTTACAGAACCGCAAACCATGAGAGGAGTACATAGCATGCCTTCTTCCGTCGTCGTCACGACGCCCAGCGATCTAGAGATTCGCGTCACGCGAAAGTTTGACGCATCTCGCGATCTGGTGTTCGCCTACCATACCAAATGCGAACACGTTCAGAAGTGGTTATTGGGGCCGCCCGGTTGGGGCATGCCGGAATGCGACATCGATCTGCGCGTCGGGGGCCGTTACCGCTATGTCTGGCGTAACGATGAAAGCGGCAAAGAGTTTGGCGTGAGCGGCGAGTATGGACGGCGTTCCCGGCAGCGCGCACGTGACCACGGTGTTTGAAAACAACGGCAGCGGCACCGCGTTCTCCATCACGATTCGGTTCGAATCCAAGGAACATCGCGATGGTGCACTTCAGTCGGGAATGACCGACGGCATGTCAATGAGCTACGACCGGCTAGACAAGGCCGTCGCAACGCAACCCTAACCCCTAGCCGAACGGGGCGGCGCGCGCAGAGAGAACGATGCAATGCTTTCGTTGGCGTTCTCGGCGGCGATGCTCGGTATCGAGGGCTACGTCGTGCGCGTCGAGGCCGACAGCTCGGCCGGCACGCCCGCGTTCGCGATCATCGGTTTGCCCGACCGCGCATTGCGCGAAGCCGGCGACCGCGTGCGGGCTGCGATCTTCAACTCCGGCCTCTCCTTTCCGGCGGGAAGGTTGCTCGTCAATCTCTCCCCGGCCGACGTACGTAAAGCCGGGCCGGCCTTCGATCTCGCGATCGCGCTCGCGCTGATCGGCATCGACGAACAAGTCGACCGCGGCGCATTGCGAACCGTCGTTGCGCTAGGCGAACTCGCGCTCGACGGATCGCTGCGAAGCGTCAACGGCATCTTGCCGATGGTATTGGGCGCGCGAGCGGCCGGATTTCGTACGCTTGTCCTTCCGGCTGCGAATGCCGCCGAAGCGTTAATGGTCGACGGCATTCAGATTTATGCGGTGGAACGATTGCTCGACGCGGTCGCGGTCATCGCAGGAAACGGAGCGAAGTGGCGCCGGTCGCGCCCGCCCGCTGACGAATCGGCCGAGAACGCTCCGAGCGAAGGCGATTTCTACGACGTGCGCGGCCAGCTCGCAGCCAAGCGCGCACTCGAGATCGCGGCTGCCGGCGGCCATAACGTCTTGCTGGTCGGGCCGCCCGGCTGCGGCAAGACGATGCTGGCGCGACGGTTGCCTTCGATCTTACCGCCGATGAACAACGCGCAAGCACTCGACGTCACGAAAATCTACAGCGTCGCCGGACTGCTGCGCGACACCGGCATCGTTCGTTCGCGACCCTTCCGGTATCCGCACCATACGATTTCGCAAACGGCGTTGGTCGGCGGGGGAGCGCTCGCCAAACCCGGCGAGATATCGCTCGCGCATCACGGCGTGCTGTTTCTCGACGAACTGCCGGAGTTTTCGCGCAGCGCGATCGAAGTGATTCGCCAACCAATCGAGGAAGGTATGGTAACGATCGCGCGCGCTGCCGGCACGTTTGCATACCCGGCGCGCTTTCAGCTAGTCGCCTCGATGAATCCATGTCCGTGTGGCTATCGCGGTGCACGCAATGCCGAGTGCCGCTGCGACGATGCGGCCGTTGCCAAGTATGTCGGAAAGCTTTCGGGTCCGCTGCTCGATCGCATCGACATTCAAATTGAAATCGCCCGGGTGCCGTTCGACGATATGGCGCGCTACGACGGTGGCGAGCATTCCGATGCGATTCGCGCTCGCGTTTTGTCGGCTCGCAACCGGCAGCGCCGCCGCTTCGACGGCGTGGTACTTTCTTGTAACGCGGAGATTCCGGCGAACGCTACGCGCCGCTATTGTTCGCTCGACGAACCTGCGATGCGTCTGCTAGCGTTAGCCAGCGCACGCCGCCAGTTTTCCGCCCGCGCGCTGGATCGAATCGCCCGGGTCGCACGAACCATCGCCGACCTCAGTGAAAGCGTTGGGATCGCCGCCGAGCACGTCGCCGAAGCCGTGCAGTACCGCAGCCTCGAGCGCCTCGGAGCCGCGGCGTAAGCCGCGAATGTACGTCAAAGAAAAGAGCACCGGCGTGCGCCGGTGCTCTGCGGTTGTGCGCCCTTCCGTTGAAGGGAGAGTCAGACTATTTTGCTGCTGCGACGGTGCCGAGCGGCTCGACAAAGTTACCCACGAAGACCGCGATCGGCGAACGTCCCTCTGGATACTTGAACACTTCGCCGTTATTGTTCCCCGCGTCTCCACAATACACAACACCCGTAGCGATCCACGTCTGTGCACAGTCGCTCGACCCCTTGAACGCGATGGTTTTCTTAAGCGTCGCCTGCGTGCCTTTGACCGTGTACAGGTACATATCGTTGGCGAGTTGATCGAAGACGGTCAGGTACTTGCCGTCCCACTGCACGGAACCCGGGAACTGTACGGTGTTGCTAGTCGTGATCGTTTGGACGGTGTTGCTACCCTGCGGGAGTTCCTCGAGCTGGAAGTAACCTGATTTGGTAAAGCCATCGAAAAAGAGATTTCCCTTGTTGTCGTAGCCGTCAAAATACTCTTCCGATAGCGGCGAGGTGTAGACCGTGGGATCGCCCTTCGCTTCCTTCCAGATATAAACGCCGCCCGAATTTGTTCCGTGCAAGACACCGACCGCGAGGTCCCCGGACGTATTGAGCGCGCAGCTCGACGGCATAACGTCGGACGAAACTTCGAGGTTAGCGATCTGCTTCTTCGGAACCGAGTACTCCGTGATCTGGTTATATGCCGCCATGATCCAGAACGTCTTCTTCCCGTAGCCGTACAGGACGTTCGTGCACCCTTGACCGCCGACGTTGTTGATAGTACCGATCTGGTTGACGCTCTTCGGATAATCGAAGATGCTTGCGTACGAACCGTAAAAGCTGATCGTGTACTCGAAGTCCTTGGACCTCTTCGCATCGGCATCGGGCAGGTTCGTCGTGTAATGCGGCATCGGGTTCAGATTCAGGCGGGCTGCAGTCACCGGTCTCCCCTGCACAAACAAGGTCTTGCCGATGTACGAGCCGTTCGGCGCGGTGCTCGACGGTGCGACCGCCGATCCGCCGGCACACGCCGAACACAGTGAAATTGCAACGACAGCACCGGCGAATTTCATTAAACCGGTCGGATTCATCAAGTAACTCCCTTGTAAGTAGAAAACGGGCGGGTCGAAGCCGCTCGAAGAAGGAGCTACTTTATCGGGTACGCGCCAACGACCTTGCACTCGGCTGCATTGCTAAACGCTTGGTCGTGGCGTCAAATCAAGCGTTTCGTGCAGGCGACGGACGAGGCGCTTCGAACCCAAAATCATCATCACTGCAAGGGAGCGAGACATTTAGGATGCCATCTTTGAACGGTCGCGCGATTGTGTTAGTCGCGGGAACGCTTTTTGCGACCTCGGCGTGCGGGGGAAATACCGCGGTGCCAACCGGAGCAACGGGAACGAGTCCCGTCTTTCAAGCGGCGCCCGCAGCCGTCGACACGACGTCGATCTTGAAGAAACTTACGAAGGACGTCGTGATCGGTTCGACCGTCGATCCGAAGAACGGCGACAAGGGCCCGCGCGCGGTCGTGCGCGTCCGCTCGACCTTCGGCTTGAAGGCGGGGCAGCTGCTCGTTTGTAACTTCGAAAACTCCGCCGGCGCAGCAGGCAAAGGCTCCACGATCGAGGTCCTCGACCCGAAGCCGAAGTCGAAACCGTCGACCTTCACGCAAAACACGAAGATCAACGGATGCGACGGCGACGCCATCACCGAGGCGAATCAAATATACGGCACGGGAATGACCAGCGGTTCGGTCGGGCAGTTCGACCAATCCTGTAACCTCGAGAAGAGCTACAAATCGCATATCGAGGCCCCGTTCGCCGATGCGGATGCATTCTGTGGCGAGCCGTATGCGCCCGAAGACATTTATGTATCCGATTCCAAGACCGGCGCGCTCGTTAAGTTCTCGTTCATTTCGGTCAGCGGCGGGAAAACGACCACGACCGAAGTTGTCTCCGGTTTTGGCAAAAATGGTTCGGGTTGGAGCACCTTAGGGCCGTCCGGACTGCAGTACAATGCGATGCGAACCGGGAGCCTTTGCAACGACACGTTGTACGTGGTAGATGGAGTCGACAACACGCTCGTTTCCATCTCGAATGCCAGCAACTTGCTCGAGAAGGACGAGATCGCTGTTCAACCCGGCGGAAAGAAATTCACGTGCAAGCATCCGACGGATACGTGCGCGACGCTGGTCTACAGCGGCTCTCCGCTCAACGCACCCGTAGCGTCCGCCCTGCTGCCGAACGGCAATCTTATCCTAGCGAATACGAAGGGCGGAAATACGCTGGTGGAAATAACGCCGAACGGTAAGGTGTTGGCCACCAAAACGGTCGATACGAGTAAGTCCGCGCACGTCTTCGGCCTTGCCGCTTACGGAACGGGCGACAGCGACACCGTGCTCTACTACACATCCACCGCGGATAATACGCTGCACGTACTCGAGCAGTAGCTAATCGGCGGCATGCCGATCCATTTCCGATGACCACGGGAGCACCGGCACGCATAAGCCGGTGCTCTTTTGTTTATACGGTTATTTCTCGACAGCCACCGCGCCGAGCGGCTCGTCGAAGTTTCCGGTAAGAATCGCAACCGGTGATCCGCCGGCCGGATACTTAAACACTTCGCCGTTATCGTTACCTGCGTCGCCGCAATACACGACGCCCGTTGCGATCCAGGTCTGGGCGCAGTCGCTGGAACCCGAGAGTGCGACGGTATGCTTGAGCGTGGCCCTGGTGCCTTTTACCTTGTACTGATAAAACTCGTTCGTCCTCTGATCGAACACCGTCAAATATTTTCCATCCCATTGCACCGAACCGGGAAACCGTATGGTGTTGCTCGTCGAGATCGGTCGCACCGTATTGCTTCCCTTTGGAAGCTCTTCGAGCAGGACGTTCGTGTTTATATCGAACCCATCAAAAAAGAGGTTTCCCTTATCGTCGTAACCGTCGAAGTATTCTGCGAACAACGGCGAGGGGATAGCATTTCCGGTACCCTTTGCGTGTTGGTAGATTATGACGTCACCGTTATGCAAGTCTCCTACCGCAAGATCGCCGTCGCTATCCATCGCACAGCTGGACGGCATGCTGCCGTCGGGAGTGGATAGGGTCTTCAGCGGTTTCTGCGGGACCTCGTACTCCGTGATCTGGTCGGATCCGGCGACGATCCAGAACTTCTTCTTACCGTAGCCATACAGCACGTTCGTACAGCCCTGGCCACCGACATCGGTTATCGTACCGATCTGTTTCGTGCTCTTCGGATAATCGAAGATGCTTGCGTACGTCCCGTACAAGTTGATAATATAATCGAAGTCTTTCGATTTCGACTTCGCAGTCGCGTCGAGAACGGTCGCCGGGTATCGCGGCAACCCGCCCAGGTTGAGTCGTTCTGCAGTTATGGCGCGACCATTGACGATCAACGTTTTCGCGCTGTATTTGTTAGCAGAGTTGGCGTTTGACGGTGCCACACCGGGACCGCTCGCGCAGCCCGAACAGAGCGCCAATGCGATCGCAACACCGGCGCATCGTAGAAAGTCAGTCGTATTCATCACATACTCCC
>JBDTKL010000196.1:0-2888 GCA_039935355.1 Candidatus Tumulicola sp. | reverse complement strand
GCGCCGGATCACGAGCCGCTTTCGCGCACGCCGAGGCCGGGTGCATCGGGAAGCACGAGCTTGCCGCGGTCGTACGTAACACCCGAATACGGGTCGGACGCGGTGAGAAACGGACCGTCGATGTCGGCCCAGTCCGCTAACGGCGAGATATGTGCGGCAGCGGTCGCTGCGATCGCACTTTCGACCATGCAGCCGATCATCACGCGCATTCCCATCGCACGCGCGGTGTGAATCATCGCCAGCGCACCGCGCAACCCGCCGGTTTTTGCGAGCTTGATGTTGACGCCGTCGACGCACCCGTAGAGTGCGGGAAGATCGCGAGCGGTGTGCGCGTCTTCGTCGGCGACGATCGGTATCGACGTTCGCTCGCGGATCGTTTTCAACGCCTGCGGATTACCCGCTTGGATCGGTTGTTCGCAGCACTCGATTTCGAACGGTTGCAGACGCCGCAGAATCGCGACCGCCGTTTCGGGTTCCCAACCTTCGTTGGCATCGAGGCGCAACGTTCCGGAGAAGCGCTCGCGGACCAGACGAACGATCTCCACTTGATCGTCGGCCGTACCCGCGCCGATTTTCAGCTTGAGAATCGAGTGGTCGCCGGTCTCGGCAACTTTTGCCAGCGTTTCGTCCGGGGTCGCGATGCCGATCGTAAACGATGTGACGGGCGTGCGTTGCGGATCGAGCCCGAACAGCGCGTACAACGGCTTTCCGAGATCCTTGCCGATCAGATCGTGCAGCGCGATATCGAAGCCGGCGCGCGCCGACGGCGGAATCGCGTCGTCGAGCAACGTTTCGAGGTCGTACGGATCGCTCGAAATCGGTTGATACCGATCGAAGAACGCTACGACGCTTTCGACCGACTCGCCGTAGCGCTCGATCGGCGTGGCTTCGCCGATTCCGGATCGTCCGTTGGCGTCGACGTGAACCACCGCAGTACTCGCGACGAGCTCTTCGCCACGCGCGATTTTAAATGGATGCACGAGCGGCAGCTCGAGCGGCGTCACCGCGATCGACAGCTTTCCCACGGTGCGGCAGTTTCGCGCCACGCGCCGCTTCCCCGCCGTGGCCCGTTTTACGCCAGGATTCGTATCGGCGACGACACTCGATAACAGGTTCCGGAATGATCCGAACGCGCGGATTCGCCTAACGTTCCGGCGGCGTGACGTTCGGAACCGCAAATGACACGCTGCTCTTCCGCGTTGTCATAGCCTGCGAGGCGCCGATGCGACAGGCGTTGCTCGGCCGCGCGCGATTCGACGGCGTGATCGATCTCGTGTCCCAAGCCTAACGCCGGGGACTGGCGGCCGCCGCCGCTGGTGCGCAGTGCCGAGTACGGATCCCACGCGATGGTGTCGGTATTCGGGTCGAAGTGGTCGTCGTTGCGGCGGTTCACCGTGAGTCTGAAGTGTCGTCCGCGAGCGCCTTCTAGTCGTTCGAACAGCGCACGCTCGCTTGGATCGCGGCAGAGGTAGCGTTTGGCTTGCTCGTACAGATGTTCGCTCGCGCTGGGCAGCGTTAACGTTCCGCGATGGACGGTCGGGGCGTTCGAGCGGGTTGCGAGCGGCAAGAGCATCGTACGTCCATCACGCGCCGAATTCAAACGTCAAGAGCGGCGAAGTTCCTTCTTGACCGGCGGTGGTACGGTAAAGGGACTCGACTGCGCGTAACGCGCATCGCGACTAGGCGCCGAGCCGACTATAATACCAACGGGAGCATAAGCTCCGGATACGACGGGCTGGCTTGGGCTAAAAACCTGCTGGACCGGCGCCCGGGCCGCACCCACCTGCGAGACGCAGGTTCGAACGCCGGCTGCGAAGACGTTACGTGCGGTTGAGTTCTTTTGCAGCGAACGCGAGTTTCCAGGCTCGCACGGCGCCGCCGATATCGGCCGTTCGTGCGTCTCCGGATGCCTCATCCAGACAGACGTGTCCGCGAAACGGATCGAATGTGGAGAGCGTTTCGTCGATCGATCGTTCCGTCTGCGAACCGATCGAACTCCACAGCAAGACCGTCTGTGCCATGGCCGTTTGCGGATCGCTCGCAACGGCGAACGATTGCGGTTCCGGGCCGAGTCGCAACCACGCCGAATCGGCTTCCTTTAGCACCCGTTTGCATTCCTGAGAACTGGCTGCGTACGTACCGGGCGCATTCCGCACGGCCAGGGTGACGTTAACGCTCTTTGCTAGGGACGTCGCGATACTCAAGCGCTCGAGTTGCGCGCTCCACGTTCGATCCGTCTCGGGCGAAAGCGCACCCGACAGCAGCGGAGCGCCGATCGCGGCGGCGCATTCGAGCGTCGCCTGCATGGTCCCAGCGTCGGCCGAGAAAAAATCGCCGGCCCAGAGCGCCGCCACCGTAAGGCCGCAGTCGGCGGCCATCTTCTTGATTTGGGCGAGGTAGTCGCTATCCGTTCGCGGAAAATGCCGCTCGTCCAATACGATGCCGTCACATAACCACTCGCGCGCGGACAGATCGACGAATTCGAGTTGGGTCAGGTCGCCGCTCTCGAACGCGCGATGCAGTGCGCTGCTGCTGCAAGCAACTTTCATCGGCGTGGATGTTTCGACCGACTCGCACCAGCGGCCCGCCAGAGACGTACCGGTCATATAGGAAGTTCGATGAAGATAGCGCTTGGAGCCGATCACGCAGGCTTCGGATACAAAGACCAAATCGCGCAACTGCTGCGCGACCGTGGGCACGAAACGATCGATTTTGGAACGCACGATACGACTCCGGTCGATTATCCGCAGTATGGCTACGCCGTCGGAGAGGCGGTCGCGACCGGACAGGCCGACCGAGGTATCGTCGTTTGCGGTTCCAGCCTTGGGATCGCGATGGCGGCCAACAAAGTCCCGGGCATTCGTTGCGCGCCGGTCGCCGAACCCTAT
>JBDTKL010000195.1:0-3333 GCA_039935355.1 Candidatus Tumulicola sp. | reverse complement strand
TACGGCGCGACCTACGCAGGCCCGATTGCGCGCGACGTCTTGTCGACCGCTCTGCAAAGCGCAGGTCCGTGATCGAAGAGCGGATTTTCAACAACCGCTACAAGCTGGACAAAAAGCTCGGTGAAGGCGGCATGGCGACGGTCTTCGGCGGTATCGATACGGTGCTCCGCCGTCGCGTCGCAATCAAGGTATTGCGCGAACAGTACGCCGCCGATCAAGAGTTTGTCCGGCGCTTCTACCAAGAGGCCGAATCGGCCGCGCGACTTTCGCATCCCAATATCGTCAATACGTATGACGTGGGCCGTGAAGGCGACGCGTACTACATCGTCATGGAACTGGTCGACGGTCCCTCGCTGGCCGATATCATTGCGGCCGACGGCAAGCTGCCCGAACCGGTGGCGTTGGACTACGGTATCCAAATCGCGAGCGGTTTGGCGTACGCGCATCGCACCGGCCTGTTGCACCGCGACATCAAGCCGGCCAATATTCTGGTCACTAAAGATGACGTCGTGAAGTTGTCGGACTTCGGGATAGCGCGTGCCGTCTCGACACAAACCATGGCACTCACCAAGCCGGGCTTGGTGATGGGCAGCGTCTATTACATTTCGCCCGAACAGGCACAAGGCCACGACCTGCACGAGACGTCCGACTTATACAGTTTGGGCGTCGTGCTGTACCAGATGTTGACCGGCGACCTGCCGTATTCGGGCGAGTCGCCGGTGACGGTGGCGCTCAAACACATCGGCGATCCGGTGCCGACCGTTCCCGCCGGACGGCTGGGCGTGAGTCCGGCGCTGGCGGCGATCGTCAACCGGCTGCTGCAGAAGCGTCCGGAGAATCGTTTTGCGTCGGCCGCCGAGTTGGCAACCGCATTACGCGAAGCGCGCGAGCGCCCCAGCGTTGCCGGTTATCGCATTTCCGACGACGCGCCGACGCAGGCGATGAACGCGGCCCGGCCCTTGCCGCCGCGCCGGACCCCGATGCCCGACCGCACGGTTGCGGACGAACGCGAAGGCCGAAATTACATCGGAACCATCGTGCTGTTGCTCGCGTTCTTGGCGGCCGCAACCGGCGCCGGTTATTATTTCTTCGGGCGTCCGCTGCCGTCGCTCAAAACCTCGATCGCCGTCGCGGACTTCACCAATATGAGCGACGCTCAGGCCCAGCAAACCGCAGTGAACGGCGGTTTGCGCGTTCGCTTCGTCAAAAGCCCGAGCGACACGGTTGCGATGAATCACGTCATCCGCCAAAATCCGCCGGCAGGTACCAAAGTCGATCCGAATTCACTGGTCGAGCTGGTAGTGAGCAACGGAAAGCCGACGGTCGGATTGATGGACGCGCGCGGATTTACGGGCGTCGACGCACAGCGCATTCTGCAACATCTCGGATTTGCCGTGACCGTCGTGCGCCAATTCGATAGCACGCTCAAAGACACGGTTATCGATCAAAAGCCGAAGGCCGGAACGCAAGTACCGCAAGCGAGCCGTATCACGCTGATCGTTTCGGATGGTCCCAAACCCATCGACGTGCCGAAGTTCGTCGGTTTGACCTCCGACAAAGCACAAGCGCTGGCGGCGAAGCTGGGCATCACGCTCACCTTAACGCAACAAGCCGTGACCGGCGTTCCGGCCGATACGATCGCATCGCAAAACGTGACTGCGGGTCAACAGCTCGGGCCCGGACAAGCCGTCTCGGCGGTCGTGAGCACCGGCGAACAAGACGTTCCGGCGCAACCGACCAGTGGGGCGACGACCGCCGTTCCCGGCGTGGTCGGGCGCACCTATCAGGAAGCCGTTAGCGCAATAACCGGAGCCGGCTTTAGCGCGCGCATGCAGTTTCAAGTGCAAGCGAATCTCCCGCAGAACCGGCCGATTGCGGTCGTCGCACAAGATCCGTCGGCGTCGACACCGCTCTCGCAAGGCTCGCCGGTAACGCTGACATTTAGCGTGTCGGGTGAAGTCCCCGACACCGAAGGCATGGGGGCCGAGCAGGCCAAGTCGATGCTGGCGAGTTACGGCTATTCGGTGCAGCACATACAGTACACCAACAACGCCGGCGCGGGCGGCCGTGCCGTGGGTACCGATCCGGCCGTCGGAACGAGCCTTCCGCCCGGGTCGAGCGTGACGTTGATCGTCAACGGCACCGGCCCGCAATAGTTCGCTTCGTATGCGCGTATTAGGCATCGATCCGGCGTTGCGAACCACCGGATACGGCGTCGTCGAAGGAACGCACGTCCGCATGCGGCTGATCGAAGCCGGCGTGGTGCGCCCGCGCGCGAGCGACACGCTCGAACGGCGCTTGTGCGAACTGCACGCCGGTATTACCGACGTGATCTCGCAGACGCAACCCGAATCGATCGTGATCGAAGAATTATATACGACGTATCGCAACCCAGGGACGGCAATTCTCATGGCCCACGCCCGCGGCGTGTTATGCTTGGCGGCCGCGCAGGCAGGCCTCGCGGTGCATTCGATCGGCCACTCGCACGTCAAGCGCGCGCTGGTCGGCTCGGGCAGCGCACGCAAGGATCAAGTGAACGCAATGGTCACGCAACTACTCGGGTTGCGGCGCGCTCCGGAGCCCGAAGACGTATCCGACGCGCTGGCGTTAGCGCTGGCCTTCGTCAACATGTCGCCGCTGCTCCAGCGGCTCGGCCGCGTGCACGGCTGATGTTCACGCGCATCGACGGACCACTGATCGAACGCACGCACGAAGGCGCGGTGGTGGGCGCCGGCGGCTTGGGTTATGAAATTCTGCTGCCGCCGTGCATCGCCGAAAAAATCCCGAGCAATCCCGGCGAACGGGTAACGCTGGAAATTTTTGCGGTTCTCAACATGGACGGCAACAGCGGCCGCTTTACCTATTATGGGTTCACCAATCCGATCGAGCGCGCGTTTTTCGAATCGCTGTTGAGCGTTGCTTCGATCGGTCCGCGCTCGGCCGCCCGCGCGTTTTCGCAACCGATGTCGGTGATCGCGCGGGCCATCGATCGCGGCGATCATGCCTTTCTGAAAACGCTGCCAGGGATCGGACAACAGAAGGCGCGCGACATCGTGGCAAAGCTGCAAGGCAAGGTCGCAAAGTTCTTGTTGATTCAAGACGCCCCGCAGACGCCGCCGCCGCCCATGCCCGACTTCGCGGGCGAGGCACTCGCGGTGCTACTGCAACTCGAATACAAGCGCGTCGAAGCCGAAACGATGATCCGCGAAACGCTCGAAGCCGATCCGTCGATCGACGACTCCGAACGTTTGCTGGCGGAGATTTACCGCCGGAAGTCGTCGAAGGCGCCGGCATGACCGAAGGAGACGCGCGCCACCGGCTGCTCGGTCCCGA
>JBDTKL010000194.1:0-4852 GCA_039935355.1 Candidatus Tumulicola sp. | reverse complement strand
GTGCGCCATGTCCCAATACGGCTGCGCCTCTCGCTGTGGCACGTAGACGTACTGGCCGTTTTGCGGTCCGCCGCCTTCATCCTCAAGATTGAAGCCGTTCATCCGGCACTTCGTGCCGGGCAGGTTGCCGGTACCGTTGCACGCTTCGAACATCGCAAACGCGGAATGATCGATCTCGTAGCGCGTCTTTAGCGAAATCGGTCGCAGCGCGATCGTATTGCCATGCGAATCTTGACCGCTCGACACCGTATCGGCGTCGGGATATCCCTGAAACAGATTGTCGACGGTGCGATTCTCTTGCACGACCCACACGACGTGCTTGATCTTTCCAGCGCCGGTGGCGGCGACCGACTGCAGCACGTTGCTGCCGGTGTGAAGCGGCAACGCCGGTGTGGCTGGCGACTGCGAACAGGCCGAAAATGCAATCAGCGCTGCGAGACACGCCGGAAAATAACGAGGCTGCACGATGCAATTTCCATGCCGCACGCCGCGGCGCAGTCCTTTCAGTTTTAGCGCTTGGTAAATAAAGCGCTTGCGTCCGCAGGCGTCTTTTTTAGGGATTCCTAATGCTGACTCCTTACGAACGAACCTAATCAATCTGAGGAGTTCTCCATAATGAAGCTATTCAAGCTTGTCGCGCCATTATTGGCGCTGACGATCGCCGCCTGTAGTTCGGGCGGTTCTCCGAGCGTGCCGGTTTCCGGCACGGCGCAGGTCCCGAACGGGGTGCACGCCGGCGCCCCAACGTGGCAAACGCAGCATCTGGCGCAAGCCGAATGCCCGAACATTCCCGGCAAGCCCGTGTGCCAAGCACTTCGCGTGCTAAAGAACGGAATCGTTCCAGATGGGTGTAATCCGTCGTCCAACTGCGGTTTCACCGCACAACAACTTCAGAGTGCCTACAATCTCACCAAGAAGCTCACCAAGGGCGGTAACGTCAAGGTAGCCCTTATCGAAGTCGGCGATTACGCTTCCGCCACGAGCGATCTCGCGACGTACCGTACGCAGTACGGCCTCGGCACTGCTACTCTGGCCCGTTATAACTCGTCCGGCCAGCAATCCAACTACCCGCCGAGCTGTCAACAGGCCAGCTGGTGCGTCGAGACCGCGCTCGACATGGACATGGTTTCGGCGTCGTGCCCGAAGTGCACGATTTACATTATGGAGGCCCAGGACACGATCGCCGACCTCGAAGCCGCCGAGCAGCAAGCCGTAACGCTCGGCGCTACGGTTCTGAGCAACAGCTGGAGCTGCCCCAACAACTGGGATTGCAGCGATTCCAACTTCCCGAATGCTTTTAACACCAAAGGTATTGCGTACTTGGCCTCCACCGGCGACCACGCGTACAACACGATCGGCGGCCCCTCGGTGTTACCGACCGTCATCGGCGTGGGCGGCACGCAACTCTTAACGAACGGCACGAATTTCACCGAAAGCGTTTGGGCTGACGCCTCCTCCGGTTGCGGAAGCTCGTCTGTCGTGGGTGAAAACGTTCCCAAACCGTCGTGGCAAAAAGATCCCGGCTGCACCAGCCGTACCGACGGTGATATTTCGTCAGAATCCGGCTGCCGACCCGGCGTAGCGATGTATTCCGGCCTCTACGGCGGCTGGATCTCCGAGTGCGGCACGAGCGTGGCTTCGCCGTTCCTGGCGGGCGTCGTAGCGTTATCCGGCAACGCGGCCAAAATGAATGGCGGCGAATATGTGTGGACAATGAGCGCCAAACAAATGAAGGCGCGTCTGCATCCGGTTCTCACCGGTAGCAATGGCAGCTGCGGTGGCAGCTACCTGTGCACGGCCGGCACCGGTCAGTTCGGCAACTATTCCGCTCCTGCCGGATGGGGCTCGCCGAAGAACGTGAAAGCGCTGTAAGGTTTTAACCGAACCAAACAACCGCGAAGGGCGGGCGCAAATGCGCTCGCCCTTTTCACTTGCGTGCGTACAGCGCCGGCCCACTTTTCTTCGCAATTTTGCGCTTGGTAAGTAAAGCGCTTGGGACCGCAGGCGTCTTCTTAGGGATTCCTAATAATCCGTACTCACGACCGGAACCTAATCAACCTGAGGAGTTGCCCATGATCAAGCTTTTCAAGATTGTCGCGCCACTATTAGCGCTGACGATCGCCGCCTGTAGCGCAGGCGGATCCTCGAGCAGCGTGCCGGGGACATCGACCGGCTCGTCCGGCGGGACCACGCCGTTCGCGACAGTTCAACAAATGAAGGGTCCCGCGCCGCAATGGCAAGTTCAAGGCCTCGCGCGTGCCGAGTGTCCGCAAGTCATCGGCAAGCCGACGTGCTTAGCGCTTCGCGGACTCAAGAACGGCGTTCAGCCCGCCAGCTGTAATCCGTCGTCCAGCTGCGGCTTCACGGCACAGCAGATTCAAGCCGCTTATGGCCTTAAGGCGAAGAAACTCGCAAACGGTAACGGCATTCAAGTCGCCATCATCGAGGCTGGCGACTACGCGAACGCGACTGCCGACATCGGAACGTATCGGACGCAGTACGGACTCGGAACTGCGAACATCACGCGCTACAACCAGAACGGTCAGACCAGCGGTCTACCCGAGAGCTGCCAAGACTTTGGTTGGTGCGTCGAAACCGCGCTCGATTTCGACATGGTGTCGGCCACCTGTCCGAAGTGCACGATCGACCTGATGGAAGCTGACGGTTCGATCGCCGGCTTCGAAGCAGCCAATCAAGCAGCAGTGAAACTGGGCGCCAAGATCATCAGCAACAGCTGGATCTGCTACGGCAACTGGGACTGCGGCGACTCGAATTTCCCCAACTCGTTTAACAATGCGGGAATTACATTCCTCGCTTCGTCTGGCGATTCAGGCTACAACCAAATCGGCGGACCGTCGGTTCTCTCGACCGTTATTGCGGTCGGCGGAACGCAGTTAAGGACCAGCGGTAGTACCTTCAGCGAGACCGCATGGAACGATGCCGGATCGGGCTGCGAAACGTCGGTCGCGAAGCCGTCGTGGCAAAAAGACCCGGGATGCTCGGGACGTACCGATTCAGACATCTCGGCCGAAGCCGGCTGTACTCCGGGCGTCGCGATGTACTCGGGACTGTACGGCGGCTGGTTCTACGAGTGCGGCACCAGCGTCGCGTCGCCGCTGCTCGCGGGCGTGGTTGCGCTTGCCGGCAACGGTGCGAAGCTCAACGGTGGCAACTATGTTTGGAGCATGAGCGCCAAGCAGATGAAGAAACGCCTCCACGTGATCACCAGTGGTAGCAACGGCAGCTGCGGTGGCAGCTATCTATGCACCGCCGGCACGGGTCAGTTCGGCGTCTACTCCGGTCCGACCGGATGGGGAACGCCCAAGAACGTGAAAGCGCTCTAAGGTTCTAACCGAACCGAATACCGCGAAGGGCGGGCGCGAAAGCGTCCGCCCTTTTTGTTTACGGGTCGACGTTGATTGCCAGACGTGTGTTGGTGTCGGCGTGGGCGGCCGGTACGATGCGTTCTCGGATGGCGGTACGCACTATCGCAGGTTTAAGCGTCGCGATCGCAAGACGGTAGCGCCATTCGCGGTTAAGGCGCGCGATTGGGTACGGAGCCGGACCCAGTACGTCGGTTCCCTCGATGCTGTTGAGTAGCCCGGCGTATTTTCGCGCCACGGACAACGCAAGTTTCTGGTCGCGGGAGATGACGCCGAGATACACCAGCCGTCGTGACGGTGGAAAACCAGCTGCAGCTCGTTGCTCCAGTTCGACATTCGCGAAGCCTTCGTAGTCGTGCGCGGCTGCCGCGACGATCGCAGGGTGCTCGGGCGAAAAGGTCTGTACGATCGCTTCCCCCATTCGAGCGCGACCGCTGCGCCCGCACAGTTGGGCGATGACGCTAAAGCTCCGTTCCGATGCCCGAAAATCCGGCGCGTTCAATCCGATATCGGCGGCGACGACGGCCGCCAGCGTCACGGTTGGAAAATCTAAGCCTTTGGCGACCATCTGCGTTCCAACCAGCACGTCCCCGCGTTCCCCAAACTCTGTAAGGATGCGCGCGTGGTCGCCGACGTGCGTAGTCGTGTCCGAATCCATGCGCACGACATGCGCCTGCGGAAACAGTGCTCGCACTTCTTCTACCACGCGCTCGGTGCCCACGCCATATTCGTGCAGATCGGGCGCGCCGCAGTTCGTGCAGATCTCGGGAACGCGCAACTGAAAGTCGCAGTAGTGACAACGCAGCAGCTTTTCGCCCCCGTGCGCCGCGAGCGAGACCGTACAGCGCGGGCAGCGCGGCACCTCACCGCAACTACGGCACAACACAAACGCGCCGCTACCGCGGCGGTTGACGAACAGCACGGTTTTCTCGCCACGCTCGAGCCGTTCGCGAATCCCTTGTAACAATGGTGTCGAGAACACCCGGTGCCGATCGGCGCCAAACTCTTCCGCGAGATCCACTATGCGGACCGCCGGGAGCGGCAGCCTGGTGGCGCGTTCGTGCATTTCGATTAACGCGATGCGTCCGGCGCGCGCTGCGCCATAGCTCTCGACCGACGGCGTCGCGCTGCCGAGTATCAACACTCCGCCGGTGGCACGCATCCGCTCGCGGGCGACGGCTACGGCGTGGTAGCGCGGCACAGTGTCTTGTTTGTATGACGATTCGTGCGACTCGTCGACCACCATCAATCGCACGTTCTGAAGCGGCGCGAAGACGGCGCTCCGCGCTCCTACCACGACGTCGATGTCGCCGGCAACGCAAGCCTGCCACGCATCGAAGCGCTCGCGCTCCGAGAGTGCCGAGTGGAGGACCGCAACGCGGTTTCCGAACGCGGATTCGAAGCGTTGCGCCGTTTGCGGCGTTAGCGAGATTTCGGGAACGAGTACGATTGCGCGTCCGCCTTCGCGC
>JBDTKL010000193.1:0-4978 GCA_039935355.1 Candidatus Tumulicola sp. | reverse complement strand
ATACATGCCGCCCTCGTCGGGATAACGTGATGTGAGAGATACGACGCAGACCGACAACGGTAGAAACATCGTCGCGGCGCCCAAAATCCACATCGGGATCGACGATGGTCCGGCGGCGGCGGCCGTTGCGACCCATTGCAAGTTCGACCCAGCTACCACGAAAAACAACGCAACGTCGACCAGCCCGAGGCTGCGGCGTAATGGCCGAACCTGCGAGATCGGCTCGTTCGTGGGCACTGCTGCCATTCCCAAAAGTGCGGGTTCGCGCCGTTCGCCCCCTTCAAAGCGAAGGTGCCGACCGCCGCTCGCGTAAGATTGCCGCGAATGCGAGCGGCCATCAGGTTTCTGTGCGACCGGTTGTCGTTGGCGATCGTAGCAATCGGCACGGTGTTGATGCTGCTCGTCTTCGTCTCGGTCGAAACCAACGCGACGCATTTGGGCTCGTTTCCGCTGCATTTCGAAAACAATACGGACCGCGTACAGGTGCAGGCAGGTTCGCCGACGAGCGGCACGTTGCGCACCGGAGACAGCATCGATCTCTCGCAGATGACGCCCGAGCAGCGCTTCAACCTATTAGCGGCGCCGTCGAGTGCCCGCATGGCGCTCACGGTGCGCCGCGGCGCGCATCGTTTTCCGTTGTTGCTCTCGGCGACGCCGCCGGATTATTCGCGCCGCGCGACGATGGCGCGCGACATCGGCATCCCGCTGAGCTTCTTTCTCTCGCTCGGTCTCGCGACGGTGCTGTTTATGATGCGCCCGATGCCGATCACGCTGGCGTTTTATTGCTATACGCTGCTGGTACTCATCAAAGTCAATCAGTCGGTGCTCGAGCTGGCCAAGTGGCCGGTGAATCTCGGCAGCGATTTGTTAATCCAAATCGTCTATCCGCTAACGCAGATCACGATTCTCATTTTCGCGCAACGATTGTACGGCCGGCGCGGCCGGGCATGGCCGTGGTTCTTCGGCACCTCCGTCGTGCTCTCGATCGTCGTGTTCGTCATATGGGTCGATCCGATCGTCTGGCTGGTATTTCAGCGATTCCAGATGCCCGGGCCGACGCGATTGATGATGAGCGGCTCCGACACGCTGCTGTTGACGTCGGTTATCTGTGGCTTAGCCTATATTGCGTCGGGCGCGACCGGTCTGGATCGCAGGCGCGTTGCCTGGGTGGTCGCCGGCATCGCGCTTTCACCAATTCTCGATTTGCTGTGGGCCGTTTCGGACACGTTGAGCGCCTTGATCGGCGACACGTCGACCCCGTTGCTAGCGGTAGAAGCGTGGGCCGACGCGCTGCAGCCATGGACGGCCGTCATCGGATCGGCGTTCGTGCTGTACGGCTTCTTATCGCAACGAGTGATCGACGTTCGATTTGCGATCGGCCGCGCGGTGCTGTACGGCGCCACGACGTTGATTCTCGTGGTGTTTTTCGGCATCATCGAGTGGTGGGCCGAACAGGTTTTCGAAAGCACGCGTCCGGCGGTGTACGTGAGTTTGGCGGCGGCGCTGGCCATCGGCTTTTCAATGAACTCGTTGCACGGCCGCGTCGAGGATATCCTCAATCGAATCTTCTTCCGCGAGCAGCGGCGCGCCGAAGACATTCTGCGACGAGCGGCGCGCGCGTTGGCCAATACGTCGTCCGAGAAAACCTTGGTCGAGTTTCTGATCGACGAACCGGTGCGGGTGCTGCATCTGGCGTCGACCGCGCTGTTCGTCGCAACGTCCGACGGTACGGCGTTCGAACGAAGAGCCGACCGCGGCTGGAGCACTGCTGAAGCGCAGCGGATCGATGCAGAGGATCCGATAATCGTTGCGCTGCGCGCCGACCTCGGTTCGATCGAGTTCGACGAAGGACGTTTGGAATCGATCGTTCTTCCGACCGGACGCAAGGCGCCGACGCTGGTGATTCCGCTGATCATGCGCGGACGCGTTGTTGGTTTCGTGTTGTATGGAGGCCGCGAAGACGACGTCGCGCTGACGCCGCCGGAACGCGCGCTGCTCGAGGCAATCGCCGCGAGCGCTGCCGCCGCCTACGACCACATCGATGCGGACCGGTCGCGAGAACGCATCGTGGCGCTCGAAGATCGCTTGCGTGGCATGGGGGCGGCGGTACCCGAATGACCGAGCCATTGCTCATCGGCGGGGTAACGGGCGAATCGCTGGCACAAAAGTACGGCACGCCATTGCTCGTTGTCGATCTCGACGCCGTTCGCGAGCGGGTGGTCGAGCTTCGCACCGCCTGCGACCCCGCCGGCATCGCAATTTCGTACGCCGGTAAAGCTTTTCTAACGGTCGAGTTTGCGCGATCGATCGCATCGTTTGGCATCGCCCTCGACATATGTTCGCTCGGCGAGCTCGCCACCGCCGAACGTGCCGGCTTTCCGGCGGACCGACTGACGTTTCACGGTGCGGGCAAAACCCTCGACGAGTTGCAGGCGGTGGTCGACGGTCGCGCCGGCCGCATCGTGGTCGACGGCATCGACGAACTGCGTGCGCTGCAACGAATTGCCGACCGGCCGGTCGACGTGGTGCTGCGTCTGAACACCGGCGTCGAAGCGCACGCGCACGAATTCGTTCGAACTGCGGGCGACCGCACCAAGTTCGGCATCGATTCGGATCTCGAGGAAGAAGCCGTTTCGATACTACGAGCAACGGGTGCGCTGCATTTGACGGGCCTGCACGGTCACATTGGGTCGCAGATCGATCTGATCGAACCGTTCGTCGTAAACGTCGAGCGTCTGGTTGCAGCCGCCGGACGCTTCGCCGCGCGAGGGTTTGCGGTGTGCACGCTGGTCGCCGGTGGCGGCTTCGGAATCGACGCGGAGGGACTGCCAGCGCTGCCGATGGATCGAGTGGCGGCCGCGCTCGGCGCCGAGGTCCGCCGGGCAACCGTGGCGGCTGGAATTGCGCCGCTAGCGATTGAAATCGAGCCCGGACGCGTAATCGTAGCCGGAGCGGGTACGACCTTGTACCGCGTGATGACCGTGAAACGCCGCCCCGGCCGCACCTACGTGATCGTCGATGGCGGTATGGCCGATAACCCGCGTCCCGCCCTCTACGGAGCCCATCACGACGTCGTCGCCGACGGAGCGGTGGGACCGTTTGAGACGATGGCCGTGTGCGGCCGTTCGTGCGAGAATGACGAGATGGCCGAGATGGCGCTGCCCGCAGGCATCGAGCGAGGAACGCTGCTGGCGATGCGCACGACGGGCGCCTACACGTACAGCATGGCGAGCAACTACAATCGCTTCGCGCGGCCCGCGGTCGTTGGCGTAGAGAACGGCACCGAACGGTTGCTCGCACGGCGCGAAACGCTCGACGACCTGCTCGCGCTCGATCTCGCGGAGCGTTAACGTGCGTTCGACATGGCGTCGGATCGCGGTCGCGGCCGCCGTCCTCGTTTGTATCGTGGTCGTGGGCGCATTCCTTGCACCGCAATTGCTGCGCGGCGCCGTTACGGCGGCAGCCGCTAGCTTCGGCGTCCGTGCGGCCGTCGGTGGCGTCGATTTGCACTTCGGGCAAATCGTGTTGCGCGACGTCGATCTCAAAAATCTCGCCGGCGAGCCGATCGGCCGAATCGCTACGACGACGGTGCGATATTCGTTGCGCGATTTGCTGCCCGGCGGTTCGCGCGCATTCGGATTAACCGGCTTCGATGTCGAGAACGGTCATCTCGTTCTGATCCGTCACGCCGACGGCACGTACAATCTTCCGGTTCAGAAGGCCGGTCCGAGCCGCGGCGCGCCCTCCACGCCGTTTGTTTTCGACGGGCGCATCCGCAACGTACGCGTCGACGTGTACGATCGCGCGCCGGTGATTCCGGCGAGCGCGCACTTCGCCTTCGATGACGTGAACGCAGACATGCACGTCGCCACCAATGCGACCACCAAATACGTGGCCGGCCTGACCTACGTCGAACGTTCGGGGCGTTTCCCGATCGCCGGGCGCGGCATGCTCGATGCCACGACGAAGACGGGCCTGCAACGCTGGTCGTCGGCGCGACTGCCGATCGCCGCGCTTGCGGACTTCGCGATCCATTCGACGAGTTTGCGATTGACCGACGGTGAGTTGACGCAGTTGGAGGCGCGCGTCGGGACATTACCCGGCCCCGGCGGCACGATGGATAACCATATCAGCGCTACGACGTTGTTATCGGGCGGTCGGATCGTCGTAGCGGGCCTCAACGCACCGCTCGCTGCCGTGCGCGGACCGATCGCTGTGTACGACGATGGCCTGCTTATGCAAGGCGTGGTGGGAACGCTGGCAGGCGTGCCGATGCGTCTGGACGGCGGCGTCATCGGTTTGCAATCGCCGCAACTGCATCTGACGGTTGCGGGCCAAGGCGACGTCGCTCGACTGCGAACGGCACTCGCACAAACGGCCAAACTTCCGTTATCTGGACGCGTCGCGCTCAGCGTCGCGGTCGAAGGCGCACCGACGGCGCCGTTGGTGTTGATCTCCGCGCGAGCGCCGGCGATTCGCTTCCAAACGTACGTCGCGAATTCCACCATCGCCACGCTCGCGTTCGACGGCCGTCGCGTCGTCGTACTCGACGCGTCCGCATCGTACCGCTCGATTGCGGTACGCACGCACGGCCGGCTCGATCTGAAGTCGAAGCATAGCGCGGTCGCGTTCGCTGCCGCTGCGAACGTGCCGGCCAATGCGATTCCGCAGACGCCGGCAATGTTGGCCGGGCTGCCGGTGGATGCCGACGCGCTCGCGATCGGCGATTCGCCTGCGTCGGTGAACGCGTTCGGCGCCGCGCGCGGATCGAATACACGCGACACGTTGGCCGCGACGTTTCACTTGCGTGGCAACGGAACGGGAACGATCGGACCGGTCATCTTCGCCGGACGTGACGGCTCGCTGTACGCCCGCGCCGCCATCGACCACCCGCACAAAATCTACGATGCGTACGTCAACGCGACCGGACTGCGCGTCGGAACGAACGGCGTC
Source organism: Candidatus Tumulicola sp. (assembly GCA_039935355.1). Classification (GTDB taxonomy): domain Bacteria; phylum Vulcanimicrobiota; class Vulcanimicrobiia; order Vulcanimicrobiales; family Vulcanimicrobiaceae; genus Tumulicola. The sequence continues at coordinate 25 of JBDTKL010000193.1, read as the reverse complement.
GGCGCCGCGATCGATGCCGATATGC
>JBDTKL010000192.1:0-4031 GCA_039935355.1 Candidatus Tumulicola sp. | reverse complement strand
GGCGGCCGTCGAGCGATTCGAGAAACCAACCGTCGCCGGCATGCACCACGCGCCCGCGTTGGGCAAACACCCGCGGGTCGCCGCCGCGCTCGATCGCCGTGCGCATTTGCAGTGGCGAGGTGAATGGCGACAATCCGAACGCGATCGGAATCTCCGGACGTTCTTGCAACAGTTTGAGCGCGGCCGTAAAGAACAGCGGAAACAGGTGTGCGACCTCGTGTGGGCGCGCGCCAGGCATGATCAAAATGCCGTCGTCGGGCGTACCCGGTTCCGGATCGGCTTGCGCTTCCAGCAACGCGCCGTCGATTGCCAGATTTCCGACCAGCTCGATGCGCTCGGACGGCGTGCCCCAACCTTCGAGTTGCGCGACGTTCGCGGCATCGACTGCAAAAGCTCGATCGAACGTCTTGCCGTACCGCTTGCGCGAAAATTTATAGGTGGCCGCCCGGCCCTTGAGACGCGCGTGCAGGCGACCGGCGTGCAGCAAGTCGCCGCCAGCGTATTGCACCACATCGACGCGATCGGGAACGCCGGGCACGTCGCGGCCCAACGCAAAGCGCACGTAGGTTTTCGGATCGAACACGCCGGCTTGCGGAAAGAAGCCGCGCACCGTTTTCGCTTCGTGCCCGGTGGCATAATCGTCGGGAACCAAAAATACGTACGCGGCCGTGTCCGGCGCCTGCCGGTACAGCGCGCGCAAGAGCGGACGAACCCAGCCGGCAACTTCGCCCGGACCGTTAGCGCTGAGAGCGATACGCATCGAGAACGAAGTTAGAACGTTCGGAGGATGCGCGCGATCGTGTCGGTCGTACTCGTTCCCCAGCGGTGCGGCGCGAGAACGATGCGCCCTCCGTGTTGCAACACGACCGTCCGTTCGGGAAGCTCGTCGGCACGATATTGATCGCTCTTGACGTGCACGTCCGGGCGGACGATTTCGAGCAGCTCTTCGGGCGTCGACTGTGAAAATCCGACCACGGCGTCGACGCTGCGTAACCCCAGCAACATTTCGGCGCGTTGCTCGAACGGGACGATCGGACGCGCGGCACCTTTGAGGCCGCGCACCGATTCGTCGTCGTTCAATCCAACGATTAAGGCGTCGCCTTGCTCGCGCGCCCAGGTGAGATAACCGACGTGACCGGCGTGCAGCACGTCAAAACAACCGTTGGTGAAGACGACGGTCTTACCGGCGCCACGAAGCGCGTCGCGCCACCTGCGAGCACCCGCGGCATCCAAGATCTGCGGCCGCGAATCAAGCGCCATCGTGTGCGACCAATGCGAGGATTTCGTCCGGCGAGGCGGTGGCGGTACCGAGTTTTTCCACGACTGCACCGGCCGCATAGTTGGCGAGTCGCACGGCTTGCGCGATCGAAGCGCCCGCCGACAGCGCGACGCCTAGCGTGGCGACCACCGTATCACCCGCACCGCTAACATCGAACACCGTCCGCGCGACGGAGGGGACGCGCAGGCGTTCGCCGTCGTTCCCAAACAGCGCGATACCGTGTTCGCCGCGCGTTACCACGGCATACCGGCATTGCAAGCGGTCCAGCAATTTCATTCCAATCGCTTCCAGAGTCGCGTCGTCAAGGGCAATTTGTCCGGTGATAGCCGACGCTTCGTGCAGATTCGGTGCGATGCACGTGACGCCGCGAAAGACGTCGACGTTCTGCGGTTTCGGATCGGCCAACACTAAATCGCACGCCATCGCGGCTTCGACGACTTCGCGCGACAACAAGCCTTTGCCGTAGTCGCTCAGGATGACCGCATCGCTGTTCGCCGCGCGCTCTCGCACGAACGCTACGATGCGGTCGCGTTCGGCCGGTGGCGGGGGTGCGATCGATTCCCAATCGGCGCGCACGACTTGTTGGTGGTGCGCGACGACGCGCGTTTTACGGGTCGTCGGACGGTCGTCGAGCGTTATAATGCCGCGAGCATCGACGCCGGCATCGCGCAGCAACTCGCGAACCTGCGGTGCGAAGGTGTCGTCGCCGATCGTCGCAACGAACGTCACATCGGCACCCAGCGCACGCAAATTCTTCACGACGTTGCCCGCGCCGCCCAGCGTAAACGAATGCCGGTCGACGGCTACGACCGGAACCGGAGCCTCGGGCGAGATCCGCGACACCGTTCCCCAAATCCATTCGTCCAGCATGACGTCGCCGACGACCAGCACGCTGCGCCCGCGCGCACGCTCGAAAATCGCGCGTGCGTCGAGCGGAAGCATACCGGCGGTCATGCGATGCCGTCGTCGAAGATCAGGCGCTGTTCGACCAGATCGCACACGATGTGCGCCATGACTTGATGCACTTCCTGAACGATTGCTGCGTAGCCGTCCGGACCGATCAACGAAAGATCCGCTTCGGCCGCGGCCGGGCCGCCGCCGTTTCCGGTAAAAGCGACCGCCGTCGCCCCCCGCGCGCGCGCCGCTCGAAGGGCTGCGACGACGTTCGCCGACATGCCGCTGGTCGTCAGCCCGATCACGACGTCGCCGGGATGAACGAAGGCTTCGACTTGGCGCGCGAACACCCGGTCGTATCCGTAGTCGTTGCCGATGCACGTTAACGTCGACGAGTTCACGGACAGCGCTTCGCTATGCAAGCCCGGCCGTTCGCGCAAATATCTACCGGACAGTTCGGCAGCCATATGCTGCGCCTCCGCGGCGCTGCCTCCGTTACCGCACCACAAGACTTTCTTGCCGTCGCGTAACGCGGTGACGACCGCGTCCACGATCGCTTCGACCTGTTCGCGGTAATGCGGAGCGTCGAGCAATCCCGTGCGATCGGCGAGCAGTTCGCCGAACTCGCGGCGTCCCATGACGTCCTTCGGTGTTACGGCTCGATCCAAAAAAGCTCCGCACCTTGTGAGACCAATTCGCCATTTTCCGGCACGATGCGAACGACGGTACCGGCGTAATCGCTCTGAATCTCGTTGAACAGTTTCATCGCTTCGAGGATGCACACGACCGTGCCGCTCTCGATGCGCTGGCCCTCCAGCACGAACGCTTCGGCGTCGGGCGAGGCCGAACGATAAAACACGCCGGTCAACGGCGCTACAATTTTCTTGACGTTCGCACTCGCGCGCGGAGCGACGGCGCCGTTTTCGGGAATGGGCGAACCGGCCGTCGCCATGCCCACTTCACCGCGGCGTGTCATCTCGTAGACTGCGTCGCCGACCTTGATTTTCAGACGATCCAAATCGTGCTCGTGCATCAGCTCGAGCAGCGTTCGGAGGGTCTGCAGTTCGGCGTCGCCCTCGGCGCGGGGGTCGCTATCTTGCATTGGTGTTCGTGTTTCGGCCCGGCTCCCTCACGGTGCCTCGTTTTGCCCGAAAATCGCAGCCAAATCGACCCCCGGCCCTTCGAGCGACTGCGTCGGGAGCGCTCGTTCGGAACGATCCGTCAAATCGCGCAACAGGACGTGCCCGGCCGCGAGTTCGTTGCTGCCCGCCACCAGCGCGTAGCGTGCCCCGTTACGGTCGGCGATCTTGAGTTGCGCCAGCAACTTGCGATCCGAGTAGTCGGCGAAGACGGGCTGGGAAAGCGTATCCCGAAGCCGGGCGATCAGCGGAACGAGCTGGGAGAGTGCGGCCTGACCCAAGGCGATCACTTGAACGCCGCTTCGCGGCCGCTCGGCAGCTTGGCCCATCGCATCGAGGATCAGCAAAAAGCGTTCGAGCCCGAGCGCGAAGCCGACCGCCGGGACCGCCGGTCCGCCGAGCTCCTTAACCAACCCGTCGTATCGCCCGCCGCCGCAAACCGTACTTTGCGCGCCCAACGCGCCCGACGTAATTTCGAACACGGTGCGGTTGTAGTAATCGAGCCCGCGAACGATCCGCGAGTTGACGACGTACGGTATGCCGATCGCGTTCAGATACGCTTTGAGGGCTTCGAAGTGATCGCGGCATGCGTCGCACAGAGAACTTTCGAAAGCCGGCGCCGATTCGACGAACGGCCGGTCGGCCGGATCTTTGCTGTCGAGCACGCGCAGCGGATTACGCTCGAGCCGGCGGCGCGATTCTTCGCTGAGTTCGGGCGC
>JBDTKL010000191.1:0-4452 GCA_039935355.1 Candidatus Tumulicola sp. | reverse complement strand
CGTCTCGCCTTGATAGAACCAAAACCTACCGAGATTCTTATCGGACTTTTGAGCGACGCCTAAGCCGAATGCCGACGGGTTGTCGGCATCGGTGGCGGCGACCGGCTTAGCTGTTTGCGTCGAAACGAGACTCAACAACTCGCGCTTCTGCCGGTCCGGCAGAAGCGCGTTTCCTTGATACAACGCTCGAGCCCAAACGGTGAGGTCTTCGGGCGTCGAAACGATCGAACCGGCACCTTGCGCCCACGAAACGGTGTACGGCGTCGTATTCTTCCCAATAAATTTCTCAAAACCGGGGTCGTCGTTTTCGTAGTATCCGGCGACGACGCGCCGGGCGACACTGTCCGGATAAAAGTTATCCGCATAGTACGTATTCTTCAGACCGGCCGCAGCGATAATTCGCGCGATTTCGGCCGAGAAACTATGGCTTTTGCTACGCGCAGCGACGACTTCTTGAGCTAGGAGGTAGCCCGTGTTGGAATACGAGTACTTCGTGCCCGGCGTCCATTTGATGCGCGGATAGATCAGCCGGATGAGTTGATCTGCCGGCGTATACCGCATGGGAGCGCTTGCGAACATGCGATACCAGGCGCTGGTATCGTCGTAGGTTTCGAGGCCGCCGGTCATGCTCAACAGCCGTCGTAACGTCAGCTTTGCATACGCGGGATATTGCGGCAGATACGTTCCGATGGGAGCGTCGATCGAAAGGCGTCCTTGTGCTTCGAGCTGCAAAACGGCGACCGATGTAAACGCCTTTGTGTTGCTGCCGATCTGATAGAGATCGGATGGAGCCGCTTTCTGTCCACCGCCGTATCGCGTCGTTCCCGCGACGACGTCGATCGGCTCGGTACCGGGCTTGAGACTCACCGCGAGCGACAACGCCGACAAATGTTCGGCGGCGCCATATTTCGTTAGATATCCGGTGATGTCGCGCTGTAAGGCCTGTGTCAACGCAACGCGGTTACCAGGGGCCGGGGACGCCGAAAACCCACGCGCGGTGGTGCCGGCAAACGCAGCGAGACACACGGCTGCGGCGGCGAAATACCTGCGGTTCCATTGAGAAATCATCGTGATCGATTTGCTCCTTGATCGGATCTAGTGTGAAGGCCGTACGGGCGCCGGATACACGGCCGGACTGCGCAGGCCGTTGCGATCGACGCTACGGACGGCCATGATGTAATCGTCTTTGGATAGTGGAACGGTCGTTTGCGCGACGTCCCCGACGTCGCGGGCGTGCTCCCATTGCGGCGCATCGGTCGAGCGCCAAACGACCTCGTACGAAGTCGCGTCCGGCACGCGCGTCCAACGCAGCGATGACGAGTAGCCGAGCCGGTCCAAGAGCATCTCGACGGAGCCGGGCGGCGCCGGCCCGAGCGCGAGCGTCGCCAGCGAGGCGACGTTGGCTTGCGTGGCGCGTTGCAAGTACGCCGGATCGATATATTGCGGCAAGTCGCCGTATTGTACGCCGTCGCTGACGCGCACGTCTTGGTGCTGATGCGTGAAATTTTCATGCGGTTCAACAAAACGTATGGCCGCCGAATAGCCGGCGTCCTGGAACGATTCCTGATCGCCGCCTCGTAAGAACCGGTCGGCCCGAAAGATCTGCCGCACCGAAAAATCCGGAACGTACGCAGGAATGGTTTCGGAGACGAAGCGAGACAACTCGCGCGAAGGCGAATCATTTTCTGACCCGATCGTATCGACCGTCGAGCGGTCGCTCTTCACCGGTAGCGCTTCACTAAAAGCTCGGATAAGACCCGGCTCCGAAAGTCCGTCGCCGCCGGTCGAGTTCCCGATGATGTCGTTGTTAAGTACGGCGACAATCGGTGACTTGCTGGCCGCCATCTCGCGCGCGAAATGATTCGAACCCCACAATCCGAGTTCTTCGCCATCGAAGCACGCGAAGATGATCGTGCCGCGGAATTGCGACGACGCCATCACGCGAGCTGCCTCCAAAACGGCCGCGACGCTCGATCCGTTGTCGTCGGCTCCGGGTGCGACGCCTGAGCCGTCGGTACAATAGCCGTCGCAATCGTCGTAGTGGCTAGCCATCACGTAGATGCGGGCGGGATCGGAACCGCGCAGCGTGGCGATAACGCTCGACTCGGTTACCGCTCGCGTCGTTCGCGGCGTCTTCGGTTGGAGATACGTATCGAGCCGAACGCTCATACGGCCGCCGCTGGAGGCCGCAATATCACGGAACCGGTTCGCGATCCAGTCACGCGCACCGAATACGCCGTGCTCGCCGGTCGACGTCGTTTCCGAAAAATCGTTCCTCGTGCCGAACGCGACCAGCCGCCGGACGGACGCGTCGAGACGGTTGGCGTCGACCGCATTCGCCATGGCTGCGATCGGCGCATACGGCGCGATCGCCGGCATCGGCCAATCGCCCGAGGCCGCCAACATGCCGATCGTTGCAACGAGAACGCACAGCCGTCCAACGCGTATTCGCACCACTCGAACCTCCGTCGATGAGGGCTTCGGGCTGCGAAGGGCCGTTTACTTGCCGCGAGTCGCGGGAGTCGCCGGTTCGAGCAGCAGCGTTTGGCGTGCTTGCCGCCGCAACGCCGAAGCACTAAATGGCAGCGGTAATAAACGTCCGGCGATCCAATCCGGCGTCGAATCGGTGTAATGAAGCGATCCCGGCTCGCCGGACTCGCCGCTCGGGATAACGATACCGCCGGCGTCCCAATTTCCGACGTCCCAGACGGCGCGAAAGCCCTGCGCGAATCCCGGTTCTTGCAAGCGTATCGTATCCTCATTGCCGGAGCCGGGTAGCATGTCGCCGTTGAGGAACCCGAAACGCATGGGCGAGAGTGGATGCTCGATTGCGATCGCGCCGGCCGCGCCCCAATCGCGACGATCCATCGTCGCCGACACGAGCGACGCAGCGACATCTTCTTCCAGCCCCGGCGTCCAATCGGCGCGCGCCGACCGCAGTTGCGCCAGGCGCGCTCCCACCGGAACGCCGGCGCCCAACAACCAGTATCGCACCGAATGCTCCAGCGCGGCACCGCGAGAGTCCGGATCGAAGCGTCCGTCCCATCGTGCGAGTACGTCGAACGCGGCAAGCTCGTCGTGCGTCACGTCTTGCATCGCTCGTGCGCGCAACACATCGCCGGCGATTTCTGCGTCGATCGGCGAGTACGTGTCGAGCTGCATCGTCGCAAAGTATGCAGCGTCGTAGCGCGGCCGCGCGTGCAAGAGCTGCGCTATTCGGTAGGCCCGATACGGCGGTTCGAACTGCGCCGACAGACGGTACGGATAGCTCGAACCGTACGAGCGATTGTTGGCACTTACGACGATTGCGTTGCGGGACGGTGCAGCAGACGGCAATCGCTCGAACGACAACGCGGCGAACGATCGCCCGAGGTCGGAGGCCGGGTGCACGTATCTGCCCCACGCCGGGTCGTCGGGAACGACGCCGGCCATGTGATAGACGACGGTGCCCGAACGGTCGGCGACCACGAAGTTTTGTGGCGATCCACGATACCCAGACAGTGCGCGCACGGCATCGGCGACATCGCGCGCCGCGTTCAAGCGCAACATCGTCTCGATCGTCGAACGCCGTTGAGCGTACGTCGGCCAGCGAACCAGCAGCGGCGCGGAGCCGGCTTGTTCGGGAACCGAAAACTCCGCAGGTGTGCGATAGTAGCGTACGACGCGGTCGCCTGCGAACCGCACCGCAAAATGTTGATCCGTCCAACGCCCACCGCGCGTTCGCGAATTGAATCGAAAGACGCCGGTCGTCGCGACTTGCGCGTTCGTCGACGCCCATGCAATACGTTCGTTGTGTCCCAACACGACGCCGGGCACGCCCGGAATCGTTGCTCCGGCAACGTGCATGTGCGGCGATTGCAAGTCGACCACGTACCAGATGCCGGGGATGGACACATCGAGATGCGGGTCATTCGCCAGTAGCGCGTGCCCATCGAACGACCGGGCCGAACCCGCCGCCCACGCGTTACTCCCGATCGCCGGACGTCGTACGGACGCGACGCTTCCCGGTCCGCAATCGTCCAGCGGATCGACGTGCGCGCGACGCGGTATCGCATCGCCTCGAACCGAAACATCGTAGCGGCCGTCCGATAGTGGAACGAGCTCATCGAAACAGTGCGATCCTTCGGAACGCCAAATCGCGTCGCGCGCGACGACGTCGTTCCAAGAATCGGATAACTCGAGCGACGCGACGATCGAAACCGCCAGCGAATCTTTCGGCGCCCACGGTGCCGGACGATAGAGCAACAGCCGAAACTCCACCGGCAGCGGTTGCCCGGCCGCAGCGGCGTTGATGCCGTCGCTAAATGCCGATAACGCTTTGCGCGTCGTTTCGGGTATCGCACGCAGCTGACGGCGAGCGATTCCATCGATGTCTACCGCCCGCTGTGCCACATCGATCGGCAGCGCCTTCGCACCGAGCACCTGGGAGAGCGTTCCGTACGCATACCGGCG
>JBDTKL010000190.1:0-10262 GCA_039935355.1 Candidatus Tumulicola sp. | reverse complement strand
GACCCTGAAAATCGTTAAGCGGATGACCGAGGAACGTGGAGGCAACTGTCTCTACAACAATAATGTCGACCTGCTCGCCTCGTTCGAAGACCGACGGCTGCTGGTCGAAGCAAAGAGTCTGAATCTTCCGAGCAGTGCCGTCGACCGAATGCGCTACGGTATGGGTCAGCTGTTCGATTATGGGATTCGTTATCGCGCCGAGATCGGTAGGGCGCAACCGGTCCTGGCATTCGGAACGATACCTCCAAACGATGCCGGCTGGATATCGACGATCTTACAAGAGACCGGCGTGGCGTTCGTCGCTCGCCAGCGAGATAGCTTGCTGCCCATGAATGACTCTGCCAGAGATCTGCCAATTTTCTCATGATCGATCTAAAGACGTTTTTGCCACCGCGCTTTTATGTTGGCGTCACGGACACACAGTGGTTCGAATTCTTGCGCGCCCAACCCGCGCTGGATGAGGTGAATTTTTGGAGTCCTGGATCGCGAAGGCTCGCCGCGGGACGCGGCACGCCGTTTGTTTTCAAACTTCGCGCTCCAATGAACGCAATCGGAGGCGTCGCTTTCGTTTCGTTCGTGGAGAGCATGTCAATCCGCGACGCATGGGAATTTTTCGGCCGTGAAAACGGCGTGCCGAGCCTACAACGGCTACGGGAACGAATCGCGGCGAATCGGCCGAGCAAGACGGCCGAGTTAGACGATAGAATCGGCTGTTTCGTGCTGTCGCAGCCGACGTTTTTCCCCATCCCGATTCCGCAGCCCGAAGATTGGTCACCCAGTCTTCAAGGCGGCAAGTATTACACGACCGATACCGCGGCGGGATTGCGTGTCTGGCGCGAAATATCGGTAGCCCTCAGTCAACGGTTATCCCCGCCAGTGGCCAGCCCGTTCGGTGGCGTTGAGTTACGCTTGCAACCTGCGCGCATCGGGCAAGGCGCGTTTCGAAAGCTCGTGCTCGACGCCTACGGCCGCCGATGCGCTGTCAGCGGGGAACACACTGTGCCCGTGCTGCAGGCAAGCCACATCCGGCCTTTTGCCGACGTCGCCCAGCATGAGGTTACAAACGGGCTGGCACTTCGTTCGGACATTCACACGTTGTTCGACCGAGGATATGTCACGGTCACCCCCGACTATGAGTTGAGGGTAAGCGAGCGGCTGCGTGAAGACTTCGACAACGGAGAAATGTACTACGAATATGAGCGAAAGCGGCCGAGAATTTTCGTCCCCGACGCCGCGCAGAGTAGACCAAACCGCGAGCTTTTGGAGTGGCACAATGAGACGGTTTTCCATGGCTAATATAGGACGCGTCATTGCAGCGTCGGCGGCGCTACTCTTTGCGACCGTTGCGGCGGGGCCGATCGACCAGCTCGACCGGTTCGCGGGCACGTGGCAGACGCAAGGAACGTTCGTCGAAACGCCCTATAGCACGGCCGGCACCGCATCGGGAACGGCGACCTGCGCGTGGTCGACCGACCGTCAATACATGATCTGTCAGCAGAACAACGTGCTCGCCGGCAAGCAAGACGACGACGTTGCGATCTATTCGTACGACGACGCCGCGCAGGCGTACAAATTTTACAGCGTGCGCCCGAGTCGATCGACGACGGCAACGATCGCAATCGACAAGAACACTGTCACCTATCCGTTCTCGTTCACGAACAACGGCGAAACGGTATCGATTCGCACGCTCAACACGTTCACGAGCCCCGATTTCTATAACTGGCGCAGCGAGTTTTCGATCGATCTGGGAAAAACGTGGACGCTAATGGCGTCGGGGACGTCGCAGCGAACCAGTCACTAGCCGGCTAAATCGGAACGGCGTTTTCTGCGATCCGGCTTTTTGAGAGCGGCCGTACGCCGCCGAGCGCCAGTCGTTTGAAATGCTCGGTTTGGGTGTGCGCTTCCAGCGCGGCTTCATCGGTGTAGACTTCCCACAAAACGAATCGTTCGGGGTGTTCTTTACTGCGCGCGATATCGAACTGGATGACGCCCGGCTCCTTGCGCGATGCGTCACGAAGCTCCCGAAAGATCTCTTCGATGCGGTCGCCGTCTTCGGGCGCGAATTCGTAATGGATCGATTGAATCAGCATGTCAGCGATAGCGTTGCTCCAGCCGCTGGACCAGGCCTTTCGCCTTCGCGACCGCCGAGGCAGGCGCGGCGATCCACGCATCTCCGCCATAACTGAACGCCCAGCGCACCACCTCATCGACGTCGTCAACTTCGAGCGAAATCGTCACGGTGCCGTCGGTGTTGTGGCGCACTTTCTGTCCGATCTGCCACTGGCGCGATGCGGCGGCGGCGCCGACGGCCTTCGAAAACGTCACGTCGACCGTCTGCAACGGTCCATCGCCCTTGAAAAAGCCGATCGCATCGGTCGAGAGATAGCGGGCCGGCGGTTTGGTGCGCGTAAACGTTCCGGCGCGTTTTACCGGGCCGCCAATCAGGTCCATGGCGAAGTTGCGCCAGCCGTTGCGACCGAGTTTGACGTCGCGACCTACTAAATAGTAGCGGCCCGAGCGAACCAACGCGATGGCCGGTTCGACCGTTCGCGTTTCCCCTTTGTATTTGAATTCCACGCGGGCGTTGCCGTTCCAGGCCTTTTCGAGCTCGTCGAAGACCGTCGTAACCGCGGCCTGCGCGACGAGTTTCGGCAGCACGATTTGCAGAAACGACTCGGACGCCTCGCCGTCGGTAAGTCCCGCAGCGAGATGGCCAACCGGTCCGCCGAATGCTTTGAACAGTTCGGACATCAGCGCGCGTAAGCGTTTTTCGCCGGCGACCAGGTTGGCCGGGCGAGCCTTGAACTCCGACATCGAGAACGAGTCGCCGTGCTCGCGATCGCTGATATTGAAGCCGGTGGTCTTGCCGATCTTGCGCAGCTCCTGCAGGTCGCGCAGCACCGTGCGTTCGGACGCACCGTACAACGTTTCGCAGGCGCGCAACGAAATCGTCCGATTGCGAACCAGATCGAGCAAAATACCGATCTTGCGCACCGTTGCCGGCGCGGGAAGACCGGATTTCCGGGGCTTTCCTATGCGGCCCGCCATGCCGCGGTTGTGCGACGTGTCGCCGCGACCGCCTGCTCCAATGCCATACGTATGGCACGGGCTGGTCGTACGATCGTCGCAGGATGAACGGCAAACAGGACGAGCGGCAAACGGCGGTTAAGGCCGCGCGCGGTGTATCACTCCACATGAGTCGCGCGGATCTGTCCGGCGCGCAAGACATCCTGGCGAAGTATGACGCTGGGAATCTTGCCGTGGAAGCGGTTCCGGGCGCCGGCAAAACGAGCGTCATCGTTCGCCGGCTCGAGCATCTGGTAGAATCCGGCGTGCCGCCCGAACGCATCCTCGCGCTCACGTTCTCGCGGCGAGCGGTTCGCGAACTGCGCGATCGGATCGGCCGCAGCCTACCCGGCGTTTCCGGCCGGATGGAGGTGCGCACGTTCCACGGGTTCGCGTCGCGCCTGCTCGGCATCGATCGCCCCGGCTTCACATCGGGCCGGCTGGTCGAACGTCCGGTCGCCGAACTGGTCTTGCGGGAAGCATTTTCGTCGACGCCCGCGCGTGGCTTCGCGCCCAGAGTGCTGCGTTCGCCGTCGTTCGTGCGCGACGCCGAGCGGTACGTCGCCGATTTGCAGCGAGCCGGCGATTCGGTGCGCGCCGAATTGGCGCGCGATGGCAGCGAACGTTTGCGCGATCTCATCGTTGTATCCGAACGACTCTCGCAGCTGCGTCGGGATCTGGGCATCGCCGACTACGACGATCTGGTCGCACGCGCCACCGCGTTGTCGACCGATCCAACGTCGCGCGTGCATGCCTGGCTGCGCGATCGATACGACCACGTGTTGGTCGACGAATTTCAAGACACCGATCCACAGCAGGTACGGCTGGTCGAAGCGCTGGATGCGACGGTGTTTGCCGTCGGCGACCCGGCACAGGCGATTTATGGTTTCCGTGGCGCCGCGCGCGATGCCATCGAGCGCGCCGTACGAACGCTGCACATGCATCGCGAGCGTCTCGACGCATCGCGCCGCTGTCCGCAGGCCATCTGCGACATGGTCAATGCGATTCCGGGACTGCCGGACGCGCAACACATGACGACCGCGGTCGAGCACGACGGAAACGCGTTGGTACTCGTGGCCGCAACGCCGCTCGACGAAGCCTCGCTGGTCGCCGATCGAGTCGCAGCCGCATGCGAAGCCGGCGTTGCGCCGTCGGAAATCGCGGTGCTGCTGCGATCGCTCGAACCGCTCGGCAGTTTCGTTCGTGCGGAAATCGAACGGCGCGGCATCCGCGTGGCGATGTCGGGCGGCGACGCGATCGTGCACGAGCCGGTAGTACGAACGCTGCTCGATGCGCTGCGTGTCGTCGCGGATCCGTCGCAACTCGATTGCTGGGCCGATCTCTTCGCATCGCCGGTGCTCGGCTATCCGCGGTTGCGAGCGTTTCGTGCGCTGCATGCTGCGAAACCCGATAGCATCGACGCAGCGTGCGACGTGTTACAGTCGTGCGGTTCCGGACGGGTCGATGCCGGCGCGGTGCGGCACGCGCTGCTCGATGCGCGCACGGCATGGGAAGCCGGCGATGTCGATCGAGCCGCCAACGGCCTCGCGATCGGGCTCGATCTGCTGGGCGCCGTCCTCGACACGAGCGACGCCGCCGCGCGCCGCGCCGGCCGCCGTTTGCGGCGCACGCTCGAAGCACTCGAAGATATCGCAACGGCGCAGCGCCGGCTCGGCCGCGGCGGAAACTCGGATGCGGTGCTATCGGCGTTGTTGGAACATTCGGCGCAGTGGCCCGACGAAGCCGACGAGTCGAGCGACGGCGATGCCGTGCGCGTGCTGACGATTAACGCCTCGAAGGGCCTCGAGTTCGATACGGTCGTGCTGGCCGATGCGGCCGACGGACACTTGCCCGTGGAGCTGCGGCGCGAAGGCATTCTCGACGAATCCGATCTAGCGCTGTCGCGCAGGCTCGGCTGCGATCTCGGCGCTACGCCGGCCGAACACGTGGAAGAAGAACGATCGTTGTTTTACGTGGCCGTCACGCGTTCGAAGCGCGAGCTGATCGTTACATTTTCGGCCCACGGGGTCGACGGAACGCCGCAAGCGCCGTCTCGATTCTTACCGTTGCACGAGCGCGATCGCCTGGCGGACGCCGAGCCGTATCGCGCGCCACTGCTGTTCGACGGTGCGGCAAAACTGCTGCCGGCCTTCGAACCGCGTCCCGTAACGCTGCCGAAGCGCATCGGTGTCACGCGCATCGACGACTGGTTCTCGTGTCCGCGCAAGTTCTTTTATTCGGCCGTCGTGCGTTTACCGAGCGAACGCGCGTTTACGATGACGTTCGGCACATTGGTGCACAAAACGCTCGAGCGGTTCCATCGCGAGCACGGACGGGTCGACGGCGACGCGGATGCGTCGGCGTGGAACCAGCGCATGCGTGCGATTCGGCGCGAGGTATGGCTCGACGCCGGCTTCGATTGGAAGCTCGAGAGCGATGCCGCCGGCGCCAGTGCCGACCGAATGCTCGAAACCTACGTCCTCGAAACGATCGGGCAGGGACGCGAGCGCCCGTTTACCATCGAGTCGATCGAACGGTGGGTCGAAGCCGACGTCGACGGTAACGAGACGATCGGAAAACTCGACCGCATGGATCGTTTCGACGATGGCTCGTCGCGCATCGTCGATTACAAGACCGGCCGGTTATACAACGAGCTCCAGGGCGGATTGGAAAAACTGGTCGACGCGGTCGCAAACGATAAACTCTACGGCGAAACAACGCCGAAAATCGCCAGCGTCCAGTTGCCGTTATACCGGCGCGCGCTTGGGGGCGATCCCGAAGTCGAACTGATTTACTTGCGCGGCAAAGATGGCGGCAGCATCGCGTTCGACGGTCTGGACCGTTCGGGAGAGGTCGAGTTGTTGGCTCGGGTCGACGGCGCCGTGCGCGCCGGCTTTAGCGATGCGGTGGTGCGGCCGCAGGCGATGCAACGCACGACCGGCGATTTGCGGGTCTGCCAGCAATGCAATTTCTACGCTATATGCGATGGCGCGCTCGAAGCGGTGGACGCACAAGAATGAGCGCGTTCGACGTTCGGATTTTCGGCGAACGGCAGCCCACCGCCGAACAGCTGCGAGCCATCTCCGCACCGGCCGACGGCCGCCGCGCGATCGACGCCGGCGCCGGCACCGGAAAGACCACGACGCTCGAGCTACGCGCGTTATATTTGGTCGCGAGCGGCGCCATTCGACCCGAAGAGCTGCTGGTGGTCACGTTCACGCGCAAAGCTGCTGCCGAAATCGGCGAACGCATTCTGCGGACGTTGGACCGCGAGCGGGAGCACTTCGAGGGCGATCCACACGGCGTGACGTGCTGCACGATCCACTCCCTCGCGTCGCGCATTCTCGACGAGTTCTCATACGCGCACGGAGAAGCGGCGCCACCGCGTCCGCTGGCCGATGCCGAGGCACGCGCGTTATTCGACGAAGTGATGGACGAAGCGTTCGATGGGGGGTTGGACGCGCCGGTCGACGCGCTTCCGGTGTTCGAAATCAAGCCGGCCGAACTGCGCAGCGCGTTCGCGACGTTGGTGCTGAGGCTCAAACAAGCCGGCATCGATCCCGAGACGTTCGAACGCGACGGACTCAAAGCGGCGGCGGTATTGGGAGCCCAACCGTGGGGCCAACTCTGGCAAGTGGGAAAGGGCGGCAAACCGATCGCTCACGTTCCCAAGCCCGAACGCACCGAACGCGATCGCCGCATCGAAGCCGAGCGCGAAGCCTCCAACGTGCGCTTTGCCGCTGCGGTGTATCGGCGATTCAATCGCCGGCTCGAAGAAGCGCAAGCCGCGACCTACGGCGATCTCTTAACGCAAGCGACGGCGTTGCTCGAAGCGCACCCGGAGATCGGTGCAACGTTGCGTCGTCGTTGGAACTACGTGCTGATCGACGAGTTTCAGGACACGGCGCCGGCGCAGATGTCGTTTCTACGAGCGTTGTTTGGGGATCCCGAGCATCCCGAGCGCGAATTGCTGCGCGTGATGGCAGTCGGCGATTTCCGCCAAGCGATTTACGGCTTCAACGGCGCCGATCCATCGATCATGCGGCGCTTCGCGCAAGGCGCCGACGACGTGTACGCGCTGGGTGAGAACCGCCGTTCGACCGAGCAGATTCTCGCCGTTGCGCACGGCGCGCTGTCGGCGACCGCCGGCGAGTTCGATCCGGGCGACCCGATGACGGCCCGGCGCGGCGCCGCGCCGGCGGCCTGCGTCTTTGCCGGCGTATTCGGCGCGTCGGGCGATCCGATCGCACAGCGCATCGAAGCCGAAGCGGATGCGATCGCCGACGAGATCGCACGCTTGCGTACCGAGAACGTCGCGGCCGGCGATATCGCGTTGCTATTGCGCAAACGCACGCACGCACATCGTTACGTACGCGCGCTGGCACGCCGCGGTATTCCGGTCGCGCTCGACCGCCGTTCGGGCCTATTGGAAATGCCCGAAATTCGCGATGCGCGGGCGTGGCTGCGTTTGTTGGCCGACTTCGGTAAACCGACGGCGCTGACGCTCGCATTGGTGCGCGTGCTCCAATCGCCACAGGTGCGTCTCGACGACGAAGGGTTGGCGCAAATCGCGGCGTGCGCCGACCGCGATTGGGCCGGTGTGGTGCTCGATGGTAGCGCCGACGAGCGGCTCGACGAGCGGGTTCGCGCAAAGCTGCAGAGCGTGCGGGAGTGGTTGACCGAACTGCTGCCGGGCCGCACGGAGACGGCGACGCTCGGCGTACGGCGGCTCTTCGCGACGGTGCCGTTGGCGGCATCGTACGCCGGCGATACGCAAGCCGAGCAGCGACTGGCGAATGTGCGCGCGTTCGAACTCTTGGCGCAACGCTTTGCCGCCGACGCGGTCGACCCGAGGTTGCCGGAGTTCGTTCGCTATTGCGAACGTTGCGTCGATTTCGAGGAAGCGGTAGAAGAAGCCGATCTGGATGCCGGCGGTGTGGCCGTTATGACCGTGCATCAGGCCAAAGGCTTGGAGTGGAACGCGGTCTTCGTTCCGGGCGCCGATCCAATGCACTACGCGAATCGACTGACGGTCGGGCCCGTTCGCTGGGACGACCGGCATGGCGCACTGGTTATGAGCCGCGACATCGACGATTGTGTGACGTTACGCAACGTCATGATGAGATACGATTACGATCCTCAAACGGGAGAGTTCGCCAAGGAGGATGCGCGCAAGCTGCGCCGCGCCGACGAAGAGTGTCGCGTGCTGTACGTCGCGCTCACTCGTGCGCGCGACCGGCTGTACGTGTCGAGTCCGAGCGGCGAGAAAAAGACGCATCCGAGTTTCGATGCGATCGTCCGGTCGGCGTCGGCCTGGCCCGTGTGCCCCGTCGAACCATCCGAGGAACCGGCCCGCGTACGGCAGCGAACGACGCGCGTGGAAGCCTACGAACCGTTGCGGTTGCCTTTTGACGACGTGCCGGCCCCGGTACCTTCGTTCACGGCGTTATCGACGTACCGGACGTGCCCGCGATTGGCGCGCTACAAGTACCGCTTGCGCTTGCCCGAACTCGAAGGCTTGCACCAACGCGAAACGCCGGGAACCGCGAGCGAATGGGTGCTCGATCCGGCGTCGTTCGGTTCGCTCATTCATCGCGCGCTCGAGCTTTGGGGGCAAGCGCGCATCGACGGAGAGGCGATCGATACCGAACTCGCGCTACAGAACGCGTTGGTCGACTTCGACAACGCGTCCGACGCGGATCGCACGCGCGCTCGCGCGGTGTTGGCAAAGGCGGTAGCGGTCCTCGACGGCCTGACGTTCGTTGCGGTCGAGACGGGATTTGATCACGAGGTGGATGGCGTTCGCTTAAGTGGTGTGATCGATTTGATCGCACGCGATGCGGATGGCGCGCTGCTGGTGGTCGATTACAAGACCGGCACGGCCATTGTCGACGAGTATTACGCGTTGCAGCTCGACTTGTACGCGCGCGCGGCTCGCGAGCGCTACGCGGGCGAACAGTTGCACGCACGTATTCTGCGGTTATCGGAATCGCAAGCGCAGTGGCGCGATGCGATCCCCACGGCGCCGCGGGAACTCGAGCGTCTGCTACGCGATTCCAACGGGTTTCGTTCGGATGAAGCCAAGGTGGGACCGCATTGCACGACGTGTCCGTACAATGGCGCGCCTTGCCACGCGCCTAGCGAACGGTAATCCGGCCGATCGCGCTGGGAGATTGGGCCGAAGCGAACCACATGGCGCCATCGGGACCGGCCGCGATGCCCGAAAGCGACCTGGATTCAGAACCGACGTTGTAAAAGGCGAACTTGCCCGACGTCGTGATGCGGCCAATATATCCGGTATCGGTGGCACCGGTGAACCATAGCGCGCCATCTGGCCCCGTAGCGATCGCGTACGCGTCGACCTCCGGACTCGGCAAGGTGTATTCGGTCAGCTTCCCAGCGGTCGTCAGCCGACCGATGGCGCCCGCGAATTCTTCCGTGAACCATAAGGCGCCGTCCGGTCCGACGCAGATCGACTGCGGTCCCGCACCGACGGTGTACTTCGTTACTTTGCCCCTTTTTGTAAGCCGGTACACGTGATTCGAATAGTGCGATCCAAGCCCAGATTCTGCGATCCACAGATTCTTGTCGGGGCCTTGGACGATGCCCTCAAGGGCAGCATTGCTCGCACCGACCGTAAAGCGCTGGATCTTTCCATTTTTCAAACGATGACCGACGGTTCCGTTGATTTCGGTAAACCATAACGTTCCGTCAGCAGCGGTGGTGATCTCTTGCGTGTACGATCCACCGGGATCTTTGTACAGCGTTACCTTGCCGCTCGTCGTGATCCGGCCGATGCCGCCTTCTTGCAGTTCTTGCGTAAACCATAGGTCGTTGCCGGGTCCGACGGTGATTCCGGGGTCGATCTCGGTTCCGGTTGTCTGTTGAAGCGTGTACGTTCCATCGGTCGTAATTCGGCCGATCACGTCGTTACCGGGATCGGTAAACCACAACGCACCGTCGGGCCCGGCGACGATTCCGGCGGGGGTCGCGTCGCCGAAGGTATCGGGGTATATCGTTACCACGCCGCGTTTGTCGGGCTTCGCTGACGAACGGGCAGCGACGACGGAATTTGTCGATGGAAGGGCGGGATGCCCGGCGCACGCGCTGAGGGGAAGCAGCGCGGCCAAACTAACGAGCGAAAGAAGCTTTTGCATTAACGAGTTATCTCCGTAAAGTATTGTGCTACATGTTCG
>JBDTKL010000189.1:0-7886 GCA_039935355.1 Candidatus Tumulicola sp. | reverse complement strand
TTCACGGTACCGAGACCTCGGTAAAAGTAACGCCGTACTATCGCTTCGCCACGCAGCAACTCGATGAGAACATCTCTATTCCGACACTGCTGGCGTCGCCGGCGCTCAATGCCGGGACGCAGATCAGCTACGGCGTCGAGTTTCAGCTGGCCAAAGGCGATTTTTCGAAGAACGGGTTAGCCGGCATCTTCTCCTACACGTACCTCTACACGAAGGAGAAGTGGAACGACTTCCAGGGCATCGGCGTCAATGCGGTCTCGCCGTACGATCAATACATTCAGCAATACAATGCGCTCACCAAAGCCGGCGGCGGCGCTCCGTGTTACCGCGATAACCGCAGCGGAACTCCCGCGCCGAACTGTCACAACAACGCGATCGCCAATCCCTACTACAATATGCCCGCGCAGCCGCTCCTCGACCCGAACGCTTGGTACGTCACCGGGCTCGATTTTCCGTACACGTCGCCGAACGTCTTCGCGCTCGTGCTCAACTATAAACACGATCGCTTCTCCATCACGCCGGCGATGACGCTCAACCAGGGCGCCGCCTACGGAGCGCCGTCCGACGTTCAAGGACTCGACCCGCGCACGTGCACGGCGACCCAGAGCAGCATCGGCATTCACGGCGTCAACCCACACGCACCCGACTACACCTCGTGCGGATTGGCCGCGACGCCCAGCGGCTCGCTGTACATTCCGAACCCCACGACGGGCACGTTCGATTCGTTCGGTCAGTTCACGCAGCCGTGGCAGTTCAACATGGGGCTGCAACTGCACTACGATTTCTCGCCGCGCGTTGCGGGGAACGTGACGATCGCGAATTTAGTCAACGAATGTTTCGGCGGATCGAGCACGACCTGGAGCCGGCAGTACGCCCCCAGCTCCACCGTCTGCGGCTACTCGCCCAACGTCTTCTACGATAGCAACTTCTACAACGGCACGGGCCCGAACGACAAGGCTGCCAATGGCGTTGCGTTCAACCCCTATTTCTCGCAGCCGTTCATCCCGTCGTACGGCGACAATAACTCGTTCAACTACCCGCTCCCGATCAATCTGTACTTTCAGCTGCAGCTGAAGATCTAAGCCTTCACCGTGCTCCGTCGTTGTATCGCAATCTGTTCGGTCCTATTTGCCCTCCCGTCGGGCGTGCGTGCGGCGACAACCTTTTCGGTGCCCGACATCGCGCGTATCGTGGATGTCACGCAATCGGCGATCGCGGCCGACGGGCGGCACGTCGTTTTCGTGGCATCCCACGCGGTCCTCGAACGCAACGACTACCGCGACGAACTCTGGGTCTACGATCGAACGACTCGTACGTCGTTGCGGGTGGCGGCGCGACACGACTCCGTTTCGGGGCCGGCGTGGTCGCCCGACGGACGTTCGATCGCCGCGATCGCCGACGATGCCAACGGTAGCGACCAACTCTACATCTTCGGACTTGACGGCACCGAACGACGGATCACCGCGGGATCGACCGGGGTCGTCACGTTCGCTTGGCGGCCGGATGGACGAGCGATCGCGTTCGTGCGCTCCGACCCCGTGCCGCAGCGCACCGGTGCGGCAGCCTACGCCGATGCATTTGAAGTGACCGACAACGACTATCTCGCGACGGCGCGGCCGCAACCGCGCCATCTGTGGCTGGCGCAAGTGCGCGGCGGCGAACGGCGCCTGACCGAAGGAACGTGGAGCGTCGCCAACTCGACCCTGTCGTGGTCGCCGGGCGGCGCGGAACTCGCGTATCTGCGCGTGCCCAACGCGATCCACGGCATATCCGACCGCTCCGCCGCCTACGCCCTCGACCTGAAGAGCGGCGTTTCGCGCGCGCTAACGGCGCACGACGCGCACGAGGACCAAATCGAATGGTCGCCCGCCGGCCAACGCTTGTTGTATCTCTTTCCGCGCGACGGGGATCCGGCTTCGGCCACCACGGTGCGGACCATCGACCTTTCGACGCACGAAGGCGACGCGTCGTCCCAACTCGACCGGCACGTCGATACCGCCGCATGGTATCCCGACGGGCGCGGGATACTGCTCAAGGTGTACGACGTAACGTCGGGTCCGCTGTATGCGCTCGACGAACGCGGCACGCCACGTAAATTGCCGCTGGGCGACGTCGTCGATGCATCGATCGACCCGGCGCAAAGCGTCGCACGGGACGGAACGATTGCCTTTACCGGCAAGACTGCAAGCCTTGCGGATGAGTTGTATGTGTTGCCGCCGGGTGCCTCGAGCCCCGAACGAATCACGCACTTCAACGATGCGCTCGCACAACGGAACTTGGGCCGCGCCACCACGGTGCGTTGGATGTCGAGCGACGGTTTCCAGGAAGCCGGCGTCCTGACATATCCGCCGGACTATCGGCCCGGCCGCACGTACCCGCTGGTGTTGCGCATCCACGGCGGCCCGGCCGAAACGTCGCTGGCGGCGTTCGAACCGTTCTATCAAAGCGCCGCCGCGCGCGGCTATCTGGTTTTTGCGCCTAACTACCGCGGTAGCACCAACATGGGCAATGCGTTCGAACGGGCGATCTTTAACGACGCCAGCGTTGGGCCGGGTCGCGACGTGATGGAAGGGATCGCGGCGGTGGAACGCCTCGGAATCGTCGACGCATCGAAGCTTGCCGTTTCGGGGTGGTCGTACGGGGGACAGATGACGTCGTGGATGATCTCGCACTATCCCATTTGGAAATGCGCGGTCACCGGCGCGGCCGTCAACGATCTGGTAGTCGACTACACGATCGCCGACGACATCGACGCCGACCGGGCCTCTTTTTCGGATTCGCCGTTTGTCGGGGATCAGCTTGCCGCGTGGCAAGCGCAGTCGCCCATCTCATGGTTTAAAAACGTTCGCACGCCGTTGCTCATGCTCGGCAACGTGTACGACGTGCGCGTTCCGATCGTCGAGCAATACGAGTGGTATCACGCGCTGCGCGACAACGGCGTGCCCGTGACGTTTTATGCCTATCCGAGCCGCGGGCATCTTCCCAACGGTCCGGTGCGGTTAGCCGATGCATATGAAAGGTGGTTAGGGTGGTTCGACCGGTATCTCGCGCCGTGAGCGCCGTTCGTTTGACGGTGCCGGCGATCGTCGCAGGCGTTCTCGGTTTTCTAGGCGCTCCGGCGGCACAGGCACAAGCTCCCGCGGCCTCGCCGTGTGCGATGACGGTTTATCCGCGAGTAGGGACGTACGTGCGTACGCCTCGACTGCACGGGCCGGGACTCGTATTAGCGGGCGGCGGTGCCGAAGAAGCTCCGGAGGCCGTCTTTGCGTGGATGCGGCGCACGATCGCAGGAACGGACGCCGGTAGAGCCGGTAACGTCGTGGTGCTGCGCGCGGCATCGGCCAACGAATACGACTCGTTCTTCTATAGCGACGGGCGCTTCGCATCGGTACAAACGGTACTGATTCCGCCCTGCGCGGCGCGCGCCGATCTCGATCGGGCCGCGAAGATCGTCGACGGCGCCGACGCCGTCTTCTTCGCCGGCGGCGATCAAGCACATTACGTGGTGTGGAAGGGCAGCGTGCTCATTGAAGCCGTCAAACGGGTCTATGCGCGCGGCGGGATCGTCGGCGGCGGCAGCGCCGGCTTGGCGATTCAAGGCGCAGTGGTGTTCGATTCGGTCGCCGGTGACCGCCTGAACGCCGACGTGCATACACCCGATGCCGTCGCCAATCCGTTCGAACCGCGCATCAGCTTCACCACCGGATTGTTTTCGTGGCCGCCCCTGCGCGACACGATGACCGACACGCATTTTGCCGTACGCAATCGCTTCGGACGCACCGTGGTCTTCCTCGCACGTATCGCGACCGACGGGTTGATGCCGGGGGCGGCGACGATCTATGCGTTGGGAATCGATCAGGCTAGTGCGGTCGTCGTCGATGCCCGCGGCGTTGCCACGCTGATCAATGCGACCGGCGGGCGCGGTGCGTATCTCGTGCGGGCGCCGGGCAGCGCAAAGATACGGAGCGGCGTGCCATTCGTCTACCGCGTCGAAGTCTCGCACGTGCGACGCAACTTCGAAACCTTTAACCTCGCAGCCAAGACGACGTCGGACCCGTGGTCCGAAGTTCGAGTGAATGCATCCGCAACGATGTATAGCCGGGATCCGTACGATCTGTGAAACGAGCGCTCGCGCTTCTGCTGATCTGCCTGGGACTCGCGGCGTGCTCGCGTCACGATTCGCATCACATGCGCGCAGAGCTCGTCATCGCGCAACAGCACGAGCCGATGTCGCTCAACCCCGCACTCGAAAACGGCACGTCGTCGATGGAACTCGGTCTGCTGATGTTCCAATATTTGGTGAAGTTCGACGACCACTCTCGGATGATCGGCGATGCGGCCATCGAACCGCCGACGCTGCGCAACGGCGGCATCAGCCGCGACGGATTAACCATCACGTACCACCTCCGTCCCGGATTGCGATTTTCCGACGGCAAGCCACTCACGGCGGACGATTGCGTTTGGTCGATTCGTGCCATCCAAAATCCGGCCAATAACGCGCAATCGCGCTACGGATACGATCGTATAACCGCGGCCGAAGCGCCGACTTCCACCACGCTGGTTCTCCGCTTGCGATCGCCCTTCGCGCCGTTGACCACGTTGGTACTCGCGCCGCAAGGCTTTCCAATTTTACCGCGCCACGTGTTACAGAACGAAGCCAACTTCAATCACGACGC
The DNA here is from genome assembly GCA_039935355.1 of Candidatus Tumulicola sp. Taxonomy (GTDB): domain Bacteria; phylum Vulcanimicrobiota; class Vulcanimicrobiia; order Vulcanimicrobiales; family Vulcanimicrobiaceae; genus Tumulicola. The sequence continues at coordinate 3,210 of JBDTKL010000189.1, read as the reverse complement.
GTTTTCGCTTTCGCCGATCGGCTCGGGCCCGTACGTCGTGATGCACTGGCTTCACGGCGACCGCTTGGAACTTCGCTCGAATCCGTTCTATTGGCAGGGCAAGCCGCGCATCGATCGCATCACGCTTCGGTTCGTAGCCGACGCCAATACGGCCATTAGCTTGCTGCAGACCGGCGAAATCGACGGCTATTTCGACGACCAGGACCTCGGTAATTTCCCGCAGTTGCAGCAGCTCCCGCACACGTACATCTCGAGCTATCCGATTAACGGCGTCGGTGCCATCATCTTTAATACCGCCGATCCAGCGACCGCCGACCCGCGCGTGCGGCACGCCCTAGCAGAAGCGCTCGACATCCCGTCTCTGGTGGCAAAAACCTATCGCGGCGCGTATTCCAGCCGCGATGCCGCTCGAGGGTTGTTCATGTGGGCGTACGACCCGCATGCCTATCCCAACATCCCATTCGACCCGAGCGGTGCATCCAAGCTGTTGGACGCCGCCGGTTGGCGCACCGGCCCGTCGGGCGTGCGCGCGAAAGATGGTCGTCCACTCGACATCCAGTTGATCATCCAAGCGCAAACGCCCGGCGATCAAATCATCGGCAATACGATCGCAGCGGAAGAACGCGCCATCGGCGTGCGGGTATCGATCAAACAGTTCAACGTGACGCAATTCGTCGCGCCGGCGGCTATGGGAGGACCGGTATACGGCGGTCATTTTCAAATGGCGCTCTATCCCTTTTTGAACGGTGACGATCCAGACACGACCGACCAGTTCGCGTGCGACCACGTGCCGCCCAACGGCTACAACAAATCCCGGATTTGCGATCCCGAAATCGACGCGCTGCTCTCCGCCGGCCGACGCACCTACGACCAGACCGCCCGCAAGACGATTTATGCCGCGTTACAGCGAACGCTGTATCGCGAACTTCCAATCGCGATGCTGTACCAGCGGCGGCAAATCGGCGCGTTTACCGATCGATTGCACGGGCAGACGACGTCGTTTTCCGGAGCGTTTTGGAACGTCGGGCATTGGACGCTGTCGCAGTGACGGTTCTCCTCGACGGTGCGCCGGCAATCGCCGTAGCGCGTGGTGGCGGCATCGAATCGGTCCATCGCGTCGCTTCGTGCGTTGCCGACGATGAGGGCCACATTCTCGACGCCGTCGGAACGGTGGACGTCCCGGTTTTCCTGCGCTCGTCCGCCAAGCCGTTCATCGCCGCGGCGATCGTGCGCGCCGGGGTCGCCCAGCGATTCGGCCTCGATCAGCGTGAGATCGCGATCGTCGCCGGTTCGCATAACGGCGAGCCGTTTCACATCGACGCCGTTCGCTCCATGCTCCACAAGATGAACCTGCCGGAAACGGCACTGCAGTGCGGCCCGCATCTTCCATACGACGAAGCGTCGGCGCACGCGTTGTTACGCTCGGGCGCGTCTCCGACCGCCATCCACAACAATTGTTCCGGCAAACACGCCGGCATTCTCGGGCTGTGTCTCGCGACGCAAACGCCGATCGAAACGTATTTGGAGCGCGATCATCCCGCCCAACGCGCGATCTTATCGTTCTGCGCGCGCATATGCGGCATTGACACCTCTTCGATGACGATGGGCGTCGATGGTTGCGGAATCCCGGTTTTTGCGGTACCGCTCACGGTTGCCGCCACCGCCTTTGCGCGCCTTGCAACGCTGCAACGCATCGATCCGCAAGACGCGCAAGCGCTGAAAACCGTGCGCGACGCGATGTTGGCGCATCCCGAATACGTCGGAGGAACCACCGAATTCGATACCGACTTGATGCGCGTTGCGAACGGCGACGTAACGGCGAAGTCCGGAGCGGAAGGCGTGCACGGCTTGGCCGCATTGCGCGCGCGCGTCGGAGCGGTGCTAAAAGTTGTCGACGGCAACGGGCGCGCGGTGCCGGCGGCGACGATGGCGTTGCTACGGCGAACGCAGATTGCAGGCGATGCACCCCTACGCGCGCTGCAGTCGTTTGCGGAGCCCGAGTTGCGCAACCGCGCCGGACGTGTCGTCGGCGCGCTGCGTCCGCTACCCGAACGCGAGCCGGCGGCCTACCAACTGCTCGAACGTCAAGCGCGTGCGCTGCTCGAAGGCGAGCGCGACATCGTCGCCAATGCGGCCAATATTGCCGCGTTCGTGTACGACGAACTTCCGGATATCAATTGGGCGGGCTTTTACTTCATGCACGACGACGGCACGCTGGTGCTCGGACCGTTCGGCGGAAAGCCTGCATGTTCGCGGCTAGCGGCCGGACGCGGCGTCTGTGGAGCGGCGGCCACCCAACGTCGCACGTTGGTCGTCGACGATGTGCGCGCGTTCTCCGATCACATCGCGTGCGACTCGGCGTCGCGTTCCGAAATCGTCGTGCCCTTCTACGATGGTGACCGCGTACGCGGAGTACTCGACATCGATAGCCCGTCGGTCGGCCGTTTTAGTGAAGCCGACCGGCAAGGAATCGAAGCGCTGGCGCGCGTGTTTTCCGAAGCCGCTTACGGCTGAGGGGGAGGGGGACCGCCGTCAGGCGGCGGCCCGTTCGGCGGGGGGCCGTTCGGCGCAGCGCCATCGGGCGGCGGAACACCCTGCTGAGGATCGCCCGGCCCGCCACGCGGACCGCCGAAGCCGTGCATCATTCCCATTCCCGATTCGGGAGCGAGCGCCATCAGCAGGACGCTACCCGGGTCATTCCGGCTGGGCCCGGGACTGCGCATCGGTCGCGGCGAGCTCTGCGCGCCCGGCATTTGTTGTGCCATTTGCGACTGCATTTGTTGATGCAAAGCGAGGCTCTGTTGCTTGAACGAATCGCGCGCCGACAGGATTGCCTGGCGTTCGGACTGATTCAACACCCCATCGATTTGCGCGGCAGCTGCGCGCGGGTCGGGGCTGGCCGAAACCGCCATCGTGCCGATGATTCCGGCGATAGCGTTGCGATGATCGGTCGATAACGCGGACAATGCCTGCGAGCGGAACTGCCGCCGCAACTGCATCTCCTGTTGCATGAACGCACCGAAGTTACCGTGTTTCCAACCATGCGAGGAGGTTCCGGACGGGGGCGGGCTCGGGGGAGTATCGGCTGCGGCAATGGCCACCGGTGCGATGGTCAGCGTCAGCGCCAGCAAGAGATATCTCATGGGCGCATTGTAGGATGCCGCGCCGTAATCTCGCCTGAGAAACATTCAACCGTTGCGAGTCGTGGTA
>JBDTKL010000188.1:0-3093 GCA_039935355.1 Candidatus Tumulicola sp. | reverse complement strand
CCTCAGCGATGTCTACGCGGCCGCCGACAAGGTCCTCGCAGCCGACAATGCCGACACCATGCAGCTTACGGCGGTGAAATACGCCGGTGAGGCGTGGGGCAAAACCGGTTTGTACGCTACGGTGATCGAGGTGAAGTCCACGCCGAATCTGCAAAAGCTTCAGCGGGATCTTGTGGCTGCCATTGCACCGTACACCGCCTCGAGCGGAACCTCTGCCGCATTCTATACGACACCGGCCGATCCGAATATCAATCAGCCGACGCTGGACTACGTCGCGACGTACGTTCCCAAATCTGGCGGCGCGAACTTCTTTCCTCACGTTACTGTAGGCGCTACGACCGGCGACGTACCTCCGCAAGATGGTCACTGGGCAACGACGGGACGGCGCGGAAAGAACTCAAGAAGTGGTCGTTCGTTGTAGAAGGCCTACCGTGACGCGGACCGTCCCTAGGTAGGCTCCGGTGGTTTCGCGAAGCCGCCGCCCGCTATGGATAATACAATTGAGTTTGGCGCCAACAATGCGTTAACGGACGAGACTGCGACCGAAATTGGTAAGCGTCTTTACGAGCGGGGTGCAAAGGCGGAGTGTCCCCGGTGCGCCGGGCCAATGTCCGTAGTCGCCAATGGTTTAGTGGCACTTCCAATTTTTGGCGGGGATGACAATGCTGCGCCACATCGAGTGAGCTGCGCTTGCGTCAGGTGCAAAAAGTGCGGATTCGTAGCGCTCCATAGCCTCGATACGCTGGGTCTGAGCCTCTAGCGGCGCCGTAACCGTACGTCCGTTGCGAGCCGTACGCTTTTTGGACTAAGTCTAGTCCGGCCATTCACATTTCGGCAACGCCAGCTCTCCCCCGAGGGATGAAGCGGCCGTTGGGTGCTTTTGCGCTCAGTGCCGAGAAGCTCGCAATGTTGCGCAGCAGCCACATCAACGTGCCGCACGTCGTCGTGCCCAACACCTCACGCTCGAAATGGGGCCGCACGCTTTTCGTTTCCGATTATCTTGGTAACGTCGTGCAACAATTCGAGCCGAAAAAGGACGGCACGGTCACCGCAACAATCACCGATGTCTCGGGATCGCAGGGCATGGCTTCGGACCGTCAGGGAAATCTGTACGTAACGAGCCAGGGCACTTCTGCCGTTATCGTCTACGCGCCGGGCAATTATACGGCGACGAAGATTCTCAACGAGGGGAACCAACAGGCTCCGGCCTACGTGGCGGTTTGTCCGAACGGCACTGTCTACGTGTCGAATATGTACGCCGACAATGGCTACACGAACGGCAGCATCCAAATCTTCGCACCGGGTGCGACGGCACCGACCGGCTCGATCCCCGAGTCGAACATCTTCTTCTCGTTCGGCGTCGCTTGCGATAAAGCCAATAATGTATGGTTCAACCACCTCGACACCAACTTCGCAACCGCGTTTGCCGAGTACGTGCCCTCAACCGGTACCATCACCGAGTTCGGCGGTCTGGGAATCGTTTTCCCCGGCGGCATCCGCTCGTTCGGCAAGGGCATGCTCATGATCAACGATCAAAGCTCGAGCCAGTTTAACGGAACCGTCAACATCTTTGACAGTTCCAACATGGCTGGCGGTCCGGTTTCGACCATCTCCGGTTTCGCCGACCCGGTCTCGGGTTCGTTAATAGCGTCGCACACGGCAACGTGGCAAGCCGATATCTCGAATCAGCGCGTCGAGTACGCGCAAATCGGCGGAAATCAGAGGATTAAGTTCTCCATCGGCGCGGCTGAGCTGTACGGACCGGAAGATGCCGTCGTCTTCCCGTCGGGTAACAGATAAACTCAACCAGTTTCGTCACCGCCGGAACCTTCGCGCTGCTTGCACGGTTCCGGTGGTGCCTCGACGCTAACTCCGCTGATGGCGAAGATCTTGTTGTTAGCGTCCAGACCCATCTCCCACGTTAGGACGTGGCCGCCGGGATAGGTGACTTTGTACTTGTAGACCGTGTTTGTGCCGGAGCGTTCGATTCCGACGAATTCGATCTTTTGTATCGGGCCGTAGCTCGAGAGCAGCACGGAAGTCTGCTTGAGAACGGCGGGCGTTAACGCGGCATTCGCTTCATCGGTATATCGCGAGCGATCGACCGCGCCTTTCGTAAACGACGTCAAAGCGGTACGAAACCGTGCGGTCATTGCTTTATCTTCCGGAGTTATAACGGTTGCCACGATCGGGAACTGCTGCGGCCACAGCGCGTTCAGAACGATGTTGTCGGCGCTCGATGTTTTGAAATCGAACGCGTTACCGAGCACGACCCAAGCCACGCCTTGCGACGGAATCATCTGGTTGTTGGCCTCGAAGCCAGGGAGTCCACCGTGATGCCCGACAGACTGCATTCCGGCCCGATCGTTCATCACCGGGCCGAGGCCCTGTAGAAATCCATCGCCTTTGAAGACGGTCGTTTGCATTTGCGTGAACGTCTCGGGCGTTACGAGTTTTCCGTTCATTAGCGCGATATCGAAGCGTAGAAGATCGGCGGCGGTCGAGACGATGTCGCCGCACGCGAACGTCCACGACGGGTCGTACGGCGGAGCCGGCGTTCCGCTTGCCTCTAAATAGCCCTTTGCCATCGGCACGTCGTCAGGTGGATTGCCGACGGTGGTTTGCGTCATGCCGGCGGGCTGCAAGATATGCTGTGCATCGTAGTCGGCCAACGACATGCCCGACACGTGCTCGACAATCAATCCCAACGCGACGTAACCGGTATTGCTATACGCCCAGGCGGTTCCCGGCAACGAGGTCAGCGGATGACCTGCTGCCAACTCAAGGATCGCGCCCGGCGTGGTTGGCTTTGCTGCCGCGCCGCTATTGAATGCATAGTCGCCATAGTTCCACAATCCCGATGTGTGTTGCAAAAGTTCGGTAACCGTTATCTTCGCGGCATATTTTGCATCTGGAAGATAGGTGGTTACATAGGCATTGAGATCGACGCGCTTTTCTTGAACCAATTGCATGATTGCGATTGCAGTAAATAGTTTGGTAATCGAACCGACCGCGAAGCGCGTATCGGCCGAGGCCGTTCCGAAGCCCTGGTTGTACACGATCTGCCCGTCTTGTGCGATGGCGACCTGCATG
>JBDTKL010000187.1:0-7873 GCA_039935355.1 Candidatus Tumulicola sp. | reverse complement strand
GCAATCTCGCCGCGGTTGGCGATGACAATTTTGGAGAACATCGTTAGCGGCGCGTTCCTCGCCGCAACGCGGCTATCTCGTCGAGCGGTAATTCGGGACGGCGCATCGCGATCGTCCATGCCGGCTGCGCTTCGACCGAAGGTTGCGACTCTACGCGTCCCGCCGACAATGCGACGGCGATCGCCGCCAATACCGCGCCGTCGACTTCGGTCAACCGCCGAAGTCCGGCGGATACATACCCATGGCGTGGTAGCCGGCGTCGACGAAATGCACGTCGGCAGTAATCGCGGATGAAAGCGGCGATGCCAAGTAGACGGCGACGTCACCGATGTCGCCGGGCGTGACGTTGCGGCGCAACGGCGCGACCTTCGGCACCACATCGAGAATGCGCGAGAAGCCTCCGACTTGCCTGGAACTGGCCGTCGAGATCGGACCGGCCGAGATCGCGTTGACGCGAATGCCGCGATCCCCGAGGTCGAACGCCAAGTAGCGAACGGTCGCCTCGAGTGCCGCTTTTGAAATGCCCATCAGGTTATAATTTGGAACGATCTGCGTCGAACCGAGGTACGTTAGCGCCATAACCGACGCGCCGTCGTTCAGCCCATCTCGCAGTGCGTCGACCAGCGCGATCAACGAAAAAGCCGATACGTCGAGCGAGAGCCCGAAACCCGAACGCGACGTATCGAACACCTTGCCGCTCAAATCTTCTTTGTTGGCATACGCGATCGAATGGACGAGAACGTCGATCGGGCCGAAGTTTGCGGCGAGTTCGTCGCGAGCCGCGGCCAGCGATTCGTCGGACGACACGTCGCATTCGACCAAACGGGTGCCTTCGAGTTCGGCGGCGACCTTTTCGACCGATCCGCGCAGGCGCTCTCCCTGGTAGGCGAGAGCGATCTGAGCTCCATACTCATGCAGTTTTTGGGCGATGCCGGTGGCGATCGACCAACGATTGGCGACGCCCGTGACCAGCGCGCGCTTACCTTCGAGAAGCTTCACCTGCGCTAGATACCATCGGAGGCGCGGGCGTCCTTCTGCACGAGCCCTAGAGCGGGATGTTGCCGTGTTTGCGTTTCGGTCGATCGACGCGTTTGGTGGCCAGCATTTCGAGCGACGTGGCGATCACGCTCCGGGTTTGCGATGCCTCGATGACGTCGTCGACGTAGCCGCGCTGCGCGGCGATGTATGGATTGGCAAAACGCGTCGTATACTCATCGAGAAGCTCGCGCAGCCTTGCGTCTTTGTCATCCGCAGACGCCAACTCGCGCCGGAAGATCGTTTTGACCGCACCCTCGGCGCCCATGACTGCGATTTCGGCCGACGGCCACGCGACGTTGACGTCGGCGCGAATGTGTTTGCTGGCCATGACGTCGTAGGCTCCTCCATAGGCCTTGCGCGTGATGACCGTAATCTTCGGCACCGTCGCTTCGGCGAACGCGTACAACAGCTTTGCGCCGTGCAAGATGATGCCGCCGTATTCTTGGCTCGTCCCCGGCAAGAATCCGGGAACGTCGACGAACGTGACGAGCGGAATGTTAAAGGCGTCGCAAAACCGTACGAACCGCGCGGCTTTGACCGATGACGAAATATCTAAGACCCCGGCCATCACGTTCGGCTGGTTTGCGACGATGCCGACCGTTCGACCATCGACTCGTCCGAAACCGATGACGATATTGCGTGCGTACGACGGCTGAATTTCGAAAAAGTCTTCGTCATCGAGCACGGTACGAACGACATCCAGCATGTCGTACGGCTTGTTAGGAGAGTCCGGGATGACGCCGTCCAGGGAGTCGCACGACCGGTGCGGATCGTCGCCGGTCGGCACGCGTGGCGGTTCCTCGAGATTGTTTTGCGGAACGTACGATAGCAGCGTACGCGTGAGATCGGTCAGGTCGTCTTCGTCTGCGGCGACCAGATGCGCGACGCCGCTTCGCGAAGCGTGCGTCGTCGCACCGCCGAGCTCTTCGAACGTCACGTCTTCGCCGGTAACCGTTTTAATGATCTCCGGTCCGGTGATGAACATTTGCGATATCTTATCGGTCATCAAGATGAAGTCGGTGATGGCCGGCGAGTATACAGCCCCGCCGGCGCACGGGCCGGCGATCAAGCTGATCTGCGGAACGACGCCGCTGGCCGCGACGTTGCGCCAAAAGATTTCGGCGTAACCGCCTAACGAAACGACGCCCTCTTGAATGCGCGCGCCGCCCGAATCGTTGATGCCGATGATCGGCGTGCCGGTTCGTACGGCCAGATCCATTACTTTGCAGATTTTTTCGGCATACGCCTCGCCCAACGAGCCGCCCAGAACGGTAAAATCTTGGGAAAACAAAAAGACGGGCCGTCCGTCGATGGTGGCATATCCGGTGAGCACGCCGTCGCCGAGAAATTCTCTCTCTTCGAGACCAAACCCGTTGGTGCGATGCGTCACGAACCGGTCGAATTCGGTGAACGACCCCTCGTCGACCAGGGCTGCGACTCGTTCGCGAGCCGTGCGTTTACCGCGCTCGTGCTGACGGGCGATCGCGGTTGCGCCCCCCGGGGCCTCGGCCAGCTCGCGCTTTTGCCGTAATTCTTCGTACCGTTCCCGCTGGCTCATCAACGGTGGGCGTTTGTACGAAGCCGCGAAAGCGCCTTTTGTCACCGCGCATTTTCGAGGCGCCCGGCGGCGATTCGTCGTAATGGCGCATCAAGAGCTGCTGCCTATCGGAGGGTTTTTCATGTCGCGTTGGTTGATCGCGTCGCTCGGTCTGGTCTTGGCGGCGATTGCCGTCGGCGGTCCCGGGCGGACCGCAACGGTGTTTCCAACCCCACCCCCGCTGCCGGCGTCGAGCCCGGTGACGGAAAACTTTTTCGGGACGAACGTGACCGACCCGTTTCGGTACTTCGAAGACATGAACGATCCGACGACGGTCGAGTTCTTCAAGTCCCAGAACGCGTATACGCGCTCGGTTCTCGACATGCTCGGCGCGCCGCGGCAGCGATTGTTCCAACGTATCAAGCAGCTCGACAACGTCGTGGCTTCGGTTTCGAGCGTCCAAGTGGCTGGATCGCATTACTTCTACGAAAAGTTGAAACCGGGTGAAAGCACGCCGAAGCTGTACGTACGCGACGCGAGCGGCGGCGCGGAACGGGTGTTGGTCGATACGGCTGCATTGGCAACAACCGGCAAACACTATTCCATAAACTACTACACGCCGTCGCTGGACGGCAGCAAAGTAGCGTACGGAATCTCGGAAGGCGGCTCGGAGGCGTCGGTGATTCACGTCGTCGATTCCGCAACCGGTCAAACGCTTCCGGATCAAATCTCGCGCGCGTACTTCGTCGGCGTTACCAGTTGGCTTCCGGACGGAAAGTCTTTCTACTACGTGCGCTTTCCGGAGCTCAAGCCGGGCGACCCCGCGACCGATAAAGAGACGCGGGCAGTGAACTATCTCCACGTACTCGGACGCGATCCCGACCAAGACGTGCCGATTTTCGGTTATGGTGTGAATCCGAGCGTCCCGTTCGAGAAGACGGATTTTCCGATCGTGGTGTACTCGCCGGTTTCACGGCACATGCTTGGCCTCGTGGTTCACGGCGTAAAGAACGAACAAACGATCTACTCGACGGCGTCGCTATCGGCGCCGCCGGTTAACAGCACGATCGCGTGGACGAAGATCGTGTCGGACGACGACGACGTCGTCTCCACGGATCTCAAAGGCTCGACGCTCTACTTGATGACGCACCACGACGCGCCGACGTACAAGGTGCTCGCGATGTCGCTCGACGCCCCAAACGTGGCGAGCGCGAAAGTGATCGTCCCCGCAGGCAAGTCGATCGTGCTGCAGATTTCCGTCGCCGGCGACGGGCTGTACGTGCGTTCGCGCACCGGCGGTTTCGCGAAGATCGATCGCCTGGCGTTGGCAGCCGACGGAACCCCGGGAAAGCGCAGCAACGTTCGTTTGCCGTTCGCCGGGGCGGTCAACGTTATGGCCACCGATCCGCAGACGCCGGGCGCCTTGTTCGGTTTGACCGGCTGGCTGCACTCGCTCCTGTATTATCACGTGAACGCCGCCGGCCAAGTGGCCAACACCGGCATCAAACCTCGCGCGAACATCGATGTGTCGGCCTTTACTTCGCAAGAAGTGCAAGCGCGTAGCGCCGATGGGACGCTCGTCCCGATGTCGATCGTGTATAGAAAGAACCTCAAGCTCGACGGCTCGCACCCGGTCAATCTCGAAGGATACGGCGCTTACGGTATCACCGAAGACCCGGGCTTCAGCGCGACCGGAATCGCGTGGATCGAACGCGGCGGCGTCGACGCAACGTGTCATTCTCGCGGAGGCGGTTGGTACGGCGACGCGTGGCACCGGGCCGGCATGATCGCGACCAAAAACCATACATGGGAAGACTTCGTGGCTTGCGGCGAGTGGCTCGTCCAGCATAAATTCACGTCGAAAGCGCATCTCGGCGGACAAGGCACTAGCGCCGGTGGTATCTCGATCGGCCGCGCGATTACGTCGCGCCCGGATCTCTTCGCGGCAGCCCTCGACGTCGTGGGCGTCAGCAACGCGATGCGTTCCGAGTTCACGCCCAACGGGCCGCCCAACATTCCTGAGTTCGGCACGGTAACCAACGAAGCGGGCTTTCACGCGCTCTACGCGATGGACGCCTATCAGCACGTGGTCGACGGCACGGCGTACCCGGGCGTGATGTTGATCACCGGCTACAACGATCCGCGCGTTTCGTCGTGGGAACTCGGCAAGTTTGCGGCGCGTTTGCAGCAAGCCTCGACGAGCGGCCGTCCGATTCTACTGCGCGTCGATTACGATGCCGGCCACGGTTTCATGGCTTCGTCGCGTAACCAGAGCGAACAGTTGCTCACCGACGAGTATTCGTTCTTACTCTGGCAGCTGGGCGATCCGGCGTTCAAGGGGATTCCGAAGAAAATCGTACCGCAGAAGGCGGCGTCACTCTAACGCTACTGCGTGGTGTGCTCCGGCCGGCGCCTTTGCTTGCCGGAGCAACAGCACGAAGGGCGTAAGCACCAGCGTTACCACGCCAAGACCGAAAAATGCGTCGGCAAAAGCCATCGACGATGCTTGCTGGCGAATGAGTTCGCCGATCGCGATGTGGCTGGCGTCGCGTTGAAGCGCCTGCGTAACGGCAGGATGTCTCAGCGTGACGCTCGCTGCTAAATGATCGAAGTGAAATGCCGTCCGCCGATCCAATATCGTCACCAACGTAGCCGTCGAAATCGATCCACCGAGTTGCTGGCATAAGTTCATGAGAGACGTAGCTTTTTGCGTGTCTGCGCCCGTGACGCTGCTCAACACCGTGACCGACAGCGGAACGAAAATCATCCCGAACCCAATGCCGCCGAGCAGCAGCGGGAAGACGAAGGTACCAAAATCGCTGCCGGTCGTCAGGACGTTTGCCGTGCCGAAGTTCGCCAGCGCCACGATGAGGTAGCCGATGCCTAACAGGATCGTCGCTTTGACGTGTAGACGCCCGAGCAAGAACAGCGTAATCGGCGTCATCACCATAATCGCGGCAGCACGAACCAGGATCGATTCGCCGGAGAGCGTCGCCGTGAAGTTGAGCAGCGATTGCTGGAATTGCGGGGCCAAGATCACGCCGCCGAAAAGGCCGAACGCTAACGTCATTGCGAGCACGCATCCCACCGTGACCGTCCGATTGCGAATCAAAATGCGTAGGTCGACGATTGGATTTCGCACCGCGCGCAGTTCCCACCACGCGAACGCGACGAGCGACGAAACCGAGAGCACCGTCGTGGCTAGGATGTTGCGGTCGCCGAACCAGTCGTACCGCTCGCCTTCGTCGAGGACGTATTGCAGGGACGCAAGGCCGGTCGCCATCAGCGCTAAGCCGACGCCGTCGACGCTGGGGCGGCCCGTACGCTCCGGGTTGCGCAACAGCGTCGCGCATAGGACAGCTGCCCCGATTCCGGGCACGATGTTGATATAGAAAACCCAGTTCCACGACAGCTGATCGGTCAGCACGCCGCCGAGGGTCGGGCCGATCGATGGGCCGATAATCGCACCAATAGAAGTAAGCGCCTGGCTGAGTCCCAGCTGTTTAGCCGGGAAGGTATCGCGCATGATCGCTTGGCCGGTCGCGATGAGGCCGCCACCGCACAAGCCTTGCAGCACGCGGAAAGTGACGAGCTCACCGAGCGAGGTCGAAATGCCGCACAGCGCAGACGCGATCGTAAATCCGATGATGGCCGCCACATAATACTGACGGCGTCCCATCAACCGCTGCAGCCATGGTGTTAGTGGAATAACGATGACGGCGGCGATGATATAGCCGGTGACGATCCATGCGCCCTCGTCGAAATTGGCTCCGACGTTCCCTTGGATGGTGGGCAGCGCGACGTTGACGATCGTTGCGTCGAGCACTTGCAGCAGCGTCGCGCCCATGACGCCGACGACGATGAGCCAACGGCGGGTGCCGTATTCGACGAGTCCCCCGTCGCCTGGCTGCGCTGCGGAGGCAGTCAGCTTACCAGATACCGAGTAACACCTTCACGTCTTCGGATGCCATCGTTTTCGGATCCCAAGGCGGGGTGAAGGTGATATCCACATTAGCGGTCTTGACGCCCTCGACCGCGAGCGCATGATCTTCGACCGACTTTTTGAACATCGGCCCGACCGGGCACATCGGCGACGTCAGCGTCATCACGACGTTGACGTGTTCGCCGCTTTCGCCCTCGACGCTGATGTCGTAGATGAGCCCCAGGTCGAGAACTCCAAGGTTCAGTTCGGGGTCGTTGACGTGGGATAGCGCTTCGCGAACTTGCTCGACGGTAGGCATGCATGTCGGATTCCCTCGACCGAAGGGTAAACCCCTTAGATGCGGCATAGGTAGGAGGCGGCGAAACTTGCAAGCGCGCTTTTGAGTTATATTGTCGACGCCCCGAAAGGAAAACCAGAGTCGATGTCAATGTGGGAGCCCTTCACCGAGCGAGCACGCCGTAGTATCGTCCTCGCTCAAGAAGAAGCCCAACGCCTAGGAAACAACTACATCGGAACCGAGCATATTCTGCTCGGAATCATCTCCGAAGGTGAGAGCCTAGCCGCGAAAGTCCTCGAGTCCCTCGGGGTCAATTTATCCAAAGTTCGCCAGGAAGTGGAAGCCATCGTCGGGCGCGGCGGCCAGACCGTCCAACAAGAAATGGTCTTCACGCCGCGCGCGAAGCGCGTGATCGAACTCGCTTTCGAAGAGGCGCGCCAGCTCAACCACAATTACATCGGCACCGAGCACTTGTTGCTCGGTCTGATTCGCGAAGGCGAAGGCGTCGCGGCCCGCGTGCTGACGAATCTGGGTGTAGACCCCGCAAAGGTACGCGTTCAGACCACGTCCCTGCTGGGTGCCGAAGGCCAGCCGCCTGCGCCCAAAGGCAAGAGCAAGACGCCGACGCTCGACGCGTACGGACGCGATCTGACGACGTTAGCGCGCGAGAACAAGCTCGACCCGGTCATCGGACGTAACAACGAGATCGAACGCGTCATTCAAATTCTCTCGCGTCGCACCAAGAATAATCCGGCGCTCATCGGAGAACCAGGCGTCGGCAAAACGGCGATCGCCGAAGGCCTGGCGCAACGGGTCATCAAGGGCGATATCCCAGAGCCGTTACGCGACAAACGCGTGATCACGCTAGATTTGGCCGGCCTCGTCGCCGGCACGAAGTATCGCGGCGAGTTCGAAGAGCGAATGAAGCGCGTGATGGACGAGATCCGCGGCGCTGCCGGTGAGATCATTCTGTTCATCGACGAGCTGCACACGCTTGTTGGTGCCGGCGCAGCCGAAGGCGCGATCGACGCCTCGAACATCATCAAGCCCGCGCTCGCGCGTGGTGAGTTGCAATGTA
>JBDTKL010000186.1:0-4160 GCA_039935355.1 Candidatus Tumulicola sp. | reverse complement strand
TTGGGAAACGCCGCTCGCCCGGCGGCCGCGAGCTCCTCTTGCGTCGCGAACGGATAGTCCTCACGGCACGTAACGCCGAATGTTAACCCGTCGCCAAGTGCGACGGCACCCGGATGATATTCCGGCGCTCGACCCGCCCGATGCAGCGCGACCGTTTCGATTGCATCGCGTTGCCCCGCCGCGAGACCACCAATCGTAGCGGGCGCGGCCGCAAGCGTCTGCAAACCGTACGTTTGGTTGCGCAACCAGTCGATGAGCGCACCACCGTCGATCACGACGGTGACGTTCTTCTTTGTGTAAGGGTCGACGATGGTTGGCGTGAGTGGATGTGCTTCGAGCTGGTTCACCAATCCGGTAAACGTTCGTTCGAGATGCGGATGGGCTGCGTTACACGCAGCTTGTGCGGTGCAAGCGTTGAAGAGATTCTGGAAACCGTAGCGCGCGTTCCACCAGTTCGCGGGGACCGTGTAGGTCGTTGGCACGACCGAATCCATGACGACGCTGCGGATGCCTTCGGGGTGAGCGCGCATGAGCGTTTGCGCCATGTATGTGCCGTAGGAGTTCGCGAACACATTCCATTCGGAAATGCCAAGCACTTTGCGAAGGTCGGCCAGATCGTCGGCGCTTTCGCTCGAATTGTACGCGCTAATATCTGCGCCCGTAGCAAGAAGTTGGTTGCGACAGGCTCGCGTCGCAGCCACATGCGCGCGCTTTGTCGTGTTGGAATAGTAGCGCATCCCGAGAAGCTGTTGGGTGAAGTCATTCGTCGCCGTGCAGATCAGCGCGGGCTTCGATGACCACGTGCCGCGCTGACTCACGAGCCAGATGTCGCGGTCGCGAAGAAAAGGTGCTTTGATGATCTCGTCCGCTTCGAGTTGAGCGATGTCGCCCGGTCCGCCCTCGAGATACAGAATTGGGTCGGGTTGCTTTTCAATGGATCGTGCGCTCACTTTTGTGATCATGAGCTGAATCGTCCGGCCGTTATGCTTGGAGCGATTTTCGGGCACCACGAGATAGCCGCATGTCGCGTGGGCGAGCCATTCTACGCCCGCAATTGTCGGGCACGTCGTGGGCGTGTAGCGCGGCATGGACGCGGGTGCCACCGAAGCTCGCGAAACGACCGGTCCCGAGATGAACGACGTAAGGATGAAGGCGAGCACGAGAATTAGAGGCCGGCGCAAAGAGTGCCGGCCTCTACGATCGTTGTATCGGAAAAACTCGACGGCTACTTACCTTTCGCCGTGTTGCACGTTGCGGTGCCGCCCGATTGCGAAGTCATCGAAAACTCGATCGACGGATACTTGAGTTTCGTCACCTTCTTGGGCGCTTTCGTGAAGAAGAGATTGTTCGTTTCACCGGTCGTGCCGCTATTGGACGGACAGGCGGGCGCCTTCTTGGAGCCGTCATCTGCCTGGATGCTTACGGAGATCTTCGATCCCGAATTAAACGTCGCTGAATCTCCGCCACCGTTACCGATGATGTTGAATTCGGCGCCTTGCCAGTGTTGCGACAGGTCGGTGATGCCATCGCCCTGCACGTTCTTCATGCCATACGCATTCTTGCCGACCGTTATGTAAATACTATCGCCGCTCGTGTCTGCATCGCCGGTCAAGACCGCGCTGCCGATCTGCGTGACGTTGATGTTGGGGAGATACACGCCAAACGGACTATTCTGCACGCAACCGATGCCAAGGTTTTGCCATCCTTTGTTCGGTGGGCAATTGCTGAAGCCGGATCGAGTCGTGGCGACGAGCCAATCCTGAATGAAGAGCGCTCCCTCTTCGGTGCCCGGAGGGTTTTCATACACGAATTGCGACCAGCCGACGCAGTTCGAAAGCGTTCCGCATTGGGCCGTCGTGAAGAAGTTTGAGTTAAGCTGCATCGTGTACGAGTCTTGTTGTCCACCGCTGACCACGCTCGTCACGCCTTTGACTTTCGGGAACGCGCCGATCGCCGATGAAATGATGTTCGGCGTGGCGTCGAGCGTGAAGTCGTTGCCGTCACCGACGGTTTGTCCCAGATGCGGCTTGCGGGAACGCGGAACTGGATACCAATTGCGCGGCGGCGTCCCGCAGGCAATACGACTCCACTGGTTAGACGGATATGTCGCCTTGAAGCAGCCCGCACTCGGCAGTTTGTTAAGGGCGAGCGAGTCATGCCACGCGTCCATCGTTCCTGAGACGGCCGCGGGATTGGTAACCGCACTCGCGTTGGTTCCGGATGCCGGTAATGATTGCGTCGAGCTGGAGCACGCCGATAATGCAGCTGAAAGAACCGCTATGGCGGTTAGTCGTGGAAGATTCATTTCATCGAACCTCTCAAAAGGCACTGTTGCAATGGGGATTAAGGAATACGTCGTATGAGGATGGCTCACCTCGTCCCGCGACGCGGAACAAGCCGCGAATCGGTTGCGTCGATCGGGCATTGCAGAGATGCGGGATCGTGCGGCTCGCTTGGTTTGTGGCCACTGAGCTTGTAAGAACGCCTTGTTGCGTTCATCCGATGAATGCGCAAGCAAAGTCTTTTTTTGAGTGGATTGAGAGTAGCATCAGTTGTCCCACTTTAATAGGGTTCTTACGAGTAAAGTGGCCATGCTCGACCACTCGAGCAGGCTCTATGCGTCGCTTTGTCTTGGTGGTTCACGGGCACACCGATAACGTAGGAACGACCGTGCGATCCGGTTAAGCGTATTCGCCTACTCCTTACGATTCGAGGGGGATTTCATGCGCACGACACTATCTTTTTTTGCGCTGGGAACTGGGCTGCTTGTATCGAGTGCTTGCTCTCCGACGGTCTCCACACCAATGGGTCCTTCGCAGGCTCAATCGTCGATACTCGGTTCGAGCGCGGTTCCAAGGCCATCGGCCACCGCACTCGAGCATCCCAGCCGTGGAGCAAAGCCGCTCGGCTGGATGCAGAAGGGCGCTCCGTCATCGGTCATCTACGTCGCCGCCGGCAACCGAGTGATGGTGTACCCGGAGAGTGGTTCCAACCCGCCAGCCGTTGGATCGATTACCAACCACGTACATTCCGCGTGGGGATTGTTCGTGGACGGCTGACGAAATCTGTACGTCGCTAATAGCACATCGATATCGGCGTATCACCCGCGTGCGTTGAGCCCGTTTATCGTCTATTCCGATCCAAATCGCCCGATGTACGTTGTACTCGATCACGCGGGGCGGCTCTACGCCGCCAACCATAATGGAACCATCACCGAATATCCGGCGCATCACACCAAACCAGATCGTACGTTGCAGACCCCCGGAGTGGAAGCCGACGGAATCAATTTAGATGCTGCAAATAATCTGTACGTAGCGTATCGCGGCGGTTCGACAAGCGGTAGCATTGAAGAGTTTGCGCCCAACTCTACCCAAGGCCGTATTCTAGGCATGCAGCTCGTCGCACCCCAAGGCCTGCAGCTCGACCGCGCTGGAAACATTCTCGTCGTCGAGACCGAAAGCAGGCAAGTCCTAGACATATTTCCGCCCGGAAGTACATCACCGTCTCAGGTCCTGCCAGAGGATTTTGGTGTCGAACAAATCGTTCTTCGCGAAGGCGAAGACAATATGTACATTTCGAATTGGACCGACGGTAGCGCCGTCTACATCAGTCACTATCCTCCGGGCGAGTTCCAATCGAAAATCGACGCCAATTTGAGAAACGTCCAGGGGATGGCGCTGAGTAACGAAGAGCGTTGAGTACGAACGAAGCACGGCTTGCTAGTGTCAAGGACCCGGTGCCTTCTCGCTGAAAAGCTGGGCCTATGAATGAAGATGTCGCGGGTAAGATTGCCGAGCTATTACAGCAGGTCGGCGAGACGCATCATATCGTGTTCTCCGATACCGAGGGCAATGATGACGACTGGGCGACCTTCTACTCGGATTGGCTGTTAACGCACTCCGAGCTGCCCAAGCTGTTGGGCCGCCGGCCCGTTCGCGGTCATCTCACGCACGATCTCGTCGAACTCGACGAGCTGTACACCGCACAACACCCGAGCGACCCGTGGCCGGCGTGGTACGCGCAACGCCTCATCGCAAAATACGCCTAAGCGGCGTTAACCCGGGACCGGCGACGCCGTCGATTCGTACAGATTGATCAAATCGTTGACGCGTCTGAGGGGTTCGGTGGCTAGGGCACGCATCGCGTATAACGGGCAGTGG
>JBDTKL010000185.1:0-3786 GCA_039935355.1 Candidatus Tumulicola sp. | reverse complement strand
GATCCGAAAGCGTTCGTTGAGCCGCTGCGCTAGGTTGGGAATGGAGAGCACTTTGACACGCGCAGCCGCAAGCTCGATCGCCAACGGAATGCCGTCGAGCCGCTTACATATCTCGGCCACGATGGGTGCGGTATCGTCGGTGAGCGTAAAACGCGTATCGGCGGCCGCGGCGCGATTGGCGAACAGCAGGATTGCCCCGTACCGCAACGCTGCGTCGGCGGTTAGGCCCGCAATATCGGCCGGAAGCGGCAGCGATGGAAGCCGATGCGCGGTTTCGCCGGTGATATCGAGCGCTTGTCGCGACGTAGTGAGGATTGCAACTTGCGGCGCAGACGTAACGATCGACGTCACGAGTTGGGCCATCGGCTCTAACAGATGTTCGCAGTTATCAAAGATGACGAGCAACTTCTTGGGCTTGAGCCACAGGGCGATCGCCTCGTCGACGCGCTGGTCCTGTTGCTGCCGCATGCCCAGGGCCCGTGCGGTCACGCTCGACACCAGTTCGGGATCGGAAATCGGTGCAAGATCGACAAACCACACGCCGTCGGGATAGCTATCGAGCAATTCTGCGCCAACGTGCAATGCGAGCCGCGTTTTACCGATGCCGCCCGAGCCAACCAGCGTAAGCAAACGATGGCGCTCGAGTAATTCGATGACGTCGGCGACATCGTGTTCTCGCCCGACGAAACTCGTGCGCTGTATCGGAAGATTGTTTGGACGCGCGTCGAGCGATCGCAGCGTTGGGAATTCCGCCGGTAATCCCGCGATGCTGAGCTGCCACACGTGCTCGGGGTCGGTGAGATCTTTTAATCGGTGCGAGCCAAGATCGAGGAGTGACGCGCCGTTCGGCAGATCGCTAGCAGCAAGATCTCGAGTGACGCTTGATAACAGAATCTGGCCACCGTGTCCGACGGACATAAGCCGCGCGACACGATTGACGGCCGGTCCGAAATAGTCGCCCTGACGTTCCGCAGCTTCGCCGACGTGTACGCCAATGCGAATGGTCAATCCACTGACTGAAGAAAAGTCTTGCTCGCTCAGTGCACGTTGCGCTTCACTCGCCGCCGCAACCGCGTCGGAAACGCGCGCAAACGCAACGCAAAACGCATCTCCAACGGTTTTGAACACATATCCGTTGCGCCGTTCGATCGCATCGCGCAAGAGCGCATCGTGGCGCTTGACGGCATCGTCCATCGCCTCGCGGTGCGATTCCCACCGTTGCGTTGAGCCTTCGATATCGGTAAAGAGAAACGCAACCGTGCCGGTCGGACGAGCCGAACCCGGCTGACCCGAGTTAAGCTGGGTCGCCATGGGTTCGCGTTTCGTGCTAGGGGCGTTCCTTTCCGTCAAGCATCGCAAGCGTGGCCTCAATCTTCGGCCTCGAGCAACTGTCGAACGTGGTTTATTACGGTCCGATGTCGGCCATAAAAAGATATTTTACTACCCGACACCGCCTTACAGTTCCGAATCTCCGGCTTATATGTCGAAGTCCGCGCAGCGAGCAAGACCGCTTCGACGATCGTCTTGTTTCCCGTCGACTTTACTATCTCTATCGCAAGGGCTGGCCGCTTGCATTCACGGTAGCGGCGAGTTCCACAGTTGCGTTCGGATATGCTTTGGCGACAGATTCCGGAATATTCGGTTGTACTGGATTTATGATTTTGACAGGTGACGAGCAACTCGCGTTGGCGCCCAGAGCCCTTGGATTTTGTAAGGCAAAACCGAGAAGCGCGAATAGAGCGGTGGCTGCAGCAACAGCTACGTAGTTTGTTTTCACTTGGATAGCCTTTCCACTTAGCAAACGCTCGATACGGCCGACAAGAATTCGCTTCGGCCAGATCGCGCTCGGAGTGAGCAAAGTTGTTTTAGTATGCGGAACACGGAGCGCCAACGTCGCCAGACAAGAGGCAAAGCTGTTAGGACTGCTCCCGGTGCTAACGGCCCAATCGTCACACGCAGCCTCCCGCTCTTTCACAAGTTGACGACCTATGAGGTACACCCACGGGTTGAAAACAGCAAGGATTCGATGGCGCGCTGGATCACATTACCGAGAACATCGTGGCGGCCAATGTGGGCGCGCTCGTGCGAAATTATAGCCGCAAGGTCGGAAGGGGGAAGCGCGTCCACAAGATCGTCGGGAACGATCACTATGGGATGCCACAATCCAGCCGCCATCGGAACAGCAACCAAGGGCGAAGTGAAGACGCGCTCGCCGATTTCTGAATGAGGACCGACGGAGCGCAAAATACGGCCTAGGCGAAAATAACTAATCGTGAAGCGAACTAAGCAGGCAAGGAGCCCCACGCCCCAAATGACGGCAATCTAGAAATCGGCTGCGCTTGACGTTTGCTCCGTCAATCTCGAGATCGCGCTCGTCGTCTGCGCAACTGAACTAAAATCGTTGATGAGGGCGTGCCGAAAGAAAGTTGCGCGATCAACGGCAGAATCACCAGCGCTGTTTTATCGCCGATTTTGCCGCGTGTTCGCGGGCGACAAGCGGGCGATATACCTACGCGCGGCCCTCACCTTCGTACGCGACGTACCCCTTTTGTTCGAGCGTTCGCAACGTTGTTAGTACCGTCGTATATGCCAGTGGTGGCGGCAACAGACCATCCACCACGTCGGCCACCGTTGCACGGCCACGTTCCCAAAGTACGTCCATGAGCCGAAGTTCGTGATCCGTCAGAGTTAGCGATTTCTTTCGCGACATCGTACCTGCGCGCTACTATGAATGTAGTATTACGCTACACGAGCGGCTCAAGCCCGTCAACTAGATTTCTAATAATCGTTGGCGAAGCTGGATTTCAACGTGCCGTCAGCGTTCTTGGCGACCGTTAGTGTGACGCGCCCGCCGTCCATCACGATGCGAGTAGCTAGCGTCGTCGGGCAGCGTGCACCTGGGGACCGATCGCGCTCGAGATCGCGCGAGAATCCGTAGATCGTGCGGCCGCCTTTCGTCCGATCAAAGTACAAGACGTACGGCTTGCAACGCCCGGCGCCCTCGGAGTAGATCGCGAGTTGATCGCCGTTGACGTACGAGACCAGCGCGCAAAGATCCGTTGCATAACAACGATCGACGGCTTGGCCAACGCTCCCATCGCTAAACTCAACATGCTGCGAGATCGGCGAAGCGAATGAAGGCGTACCGCCGAAGGTCATTATTCGAAAGTTCGGGCGCAGCGGAGGTCGCGCTGGTCTAACCTGCGTCGGCGTTGTTAGCGGCGACTTGGATGACGGGCACGCAGTGACTGACGCGGTTTCGCTGCGCGCTCCGGTATAGTTGGGCGCTCCACTCCCCATTGCACCCGCAACTACGTATTGCTTGTAGGCTTCCGCGGTGCCGGCGGGGTCGGCGTTTTCGTACAGGGTCGGCAGGCCGGCCTGTGGCTCGACCTGTGAGATCGGTCCTGAAAGCGGCTTGAGCTGGAACGACCCAACCACGCCGAACTGCGAATAGACCGCTGCGCTCCAAGCCCAATCTATCGTAATTCCCGGGCGTGACGCGGCGAACGTTGCCGTCCAGGTTACGGGACCGCTGGAACGCGGAAAGAATGGCTCCGGCGCCTTGTACGGCAACGCATCGAACAGCGCTTCCATCGAAACTTCAGACGGCGAATACGCGACATTTAGTTCCTCAGGGCCGCTCCACAACCGCCGGGGTACTTGTATCGACGGATCGAGGACGACTGTGCTGTCGGGCATAGCGATGACGTACGGCCACCTGCCGAATGTGATGCGCGATTGACGCACGTCGATCCGAATCGGCGACGCTGTCGCACCGCGATC
>JBDTKL010000184.1:0-3095 GCA_039935355.1 Candidatus Tumulicola sp. | reverse complement strand
GTCTTCGGTTGGAATGTTTGTATGCAAACGAGCGTTCACGTCTTCGATATTGGTGCCGGCATCCACGATCGCTTCGCCTTCGGACACCACGTGAATGGCCTCTTGTTCGTCCTCGTCGTGTTCGTCGCGAATCTCGCCGACGATCTCTTCGAGCAAGTCTTCCATCGTCACGAGTCCGGCCGTTCCGCCATATTCGTCGACGACGATCGCCATCGAGAACTTGTCGCGTTGCATCTCGCGCAACAACTCGGCGATCTTTTTGCTCTCGGGCACGTGGACCGCAACGCGCATCAGCGTGCGTAACGGCGTGTTCGCCAACGAGCCGTTCGCCAACGCTACCAACAGTTCGCGGTCGTGCACGACGCCGACGATGTCGTCTTTGGATTCCTGAAAAACCGGCAGCTTGGAGTAGCCTTCGGCGATGACCACGTCCAGCACGCGACGAGCGGGATCGGTCACCGACACGGCGACCATCTCCGGACGCGGCTTCATCACTTCCCGAACGATCGTATCGCCGAACGCCATGACCGAGTGAATCAGTTCGCGCTCTTCTTCTTCGATCACGCGTTGTTCGGCGCCGACGTTGACCAACGTGCGGATGTCTTCTTCGGTTACGTACATCTTGTTGCCGTGCTTGATGCCGAACGGCCGCAATAGCAACTCGGTGGCGAACTGGAACGTTTGCGCGATCGGGTTGAGCACGAGAGCGGTTCCGCGAATCGCGCCGCCGAGCATCAGCACCCAGCGCTCGTTGTCGGCGGTCGCAACCATCTTGGGTATGATTTCGCCGAACAACAGCATGACGGCGGTCATGAAGACGGTCGAGACTACCGCCGCGGCCGGAAGCGAGAGTTCGATGGCCATGTAGGTTGCCAGCGAATCGGCAGCCAGTAGAACGATCGTGTTGCCGACCAGAATCGATGTCAGGAATCGATTCTTGTCGTCGACCAGTTGGAGCACGCGAGCCGACCCACGCAGCCGGCGTTCGGCCATGGTGCGAGCGCGCAGGCGGGAAACCGAGATCAGGGCCGCTTCTGAGGCTGCGAAAAAGGCCGCAAGCGCGACCAGCAGCAGCAAGATGGCGAGGTGGGCCCAAAAGACCCCGGGACTACTTCGATATGAGTCGGTGTTCAAATCGGCGCCATTATAACACAACGTGCGGGCGGACGAGGACGTAGATCGCCACCGCGACGACCGTTCCGAGCACGGCGCCCCAGAGAACCTCGAAGACACTGTGGATACGCGCCTCGACGCGAGTCTGTGCGACGAGGAATGCCACGAAGTAGCCGAGCGCCGCAGCCAGCGGCTTACGATAGAAGAGCGCCAGCATCGTCGCGACGGCGAACGCCAGCGAGGCGTGACCGGAAACGGCGCCGCCCTGTAACGCCGATCCGCGCCCGAAGCGCGCCTTAAAGAAAATCGTCGCGATTCCGACCACAGCGATAACGATAAACGCGATATTGGCCGGAACCTGCTGCACGGCTTCGAAAACGGTCTGGCCGCCGCTGAGCAGCCCCTGATAAAAGATCAGATAGCCGGCGATGACCGAACCGGTGGCCGCTACCAACACTGCGCCGGCCGCCGCGTCTTTGGCCGTCTTGGCTAATGGATGGTGCGCCGTGGTGAGCAAATCGACGATTGCCTCGATCGCGGTGTTCATCAGTTCCATGCACAGCACGAGCGCCACGAACGCGACCGTCGCGATGACGTACGGACGTTCGAGCCGCAAGACCAAGGCCGCAAGCAACACCAACGCTGCGATGATGAAGTGGATTCGCATGTTGGGTTGCGTGCGCGTCGCATGGATGATCCCATCGAACGCGTGCGAAAACGAGCGCCAGAATTTACTTTCGTCGATGCGAACGTACTCGGGCCGGCGCCGCTTAGGGTCGACGTCGAGATCGGGCGCCGAGGGATCGTCTTGCGGGTAGCGCATCGGCTAGCGAACTATGCGTCGTACGGCCACGGCAGCGCGATGGCGGCCGCTAGCCGGCGTTCCTCACGTGTCATGACTTCTCGCTCGCGTTGTTCTTCGTGATCGTGCCCCAACACGTGCAGCAATCCGTGGATCAGCAGGCGGTACAACTCGGCTTGCAGTTTCGCGTCGTAATCGGCGGCTTGGCGGCGGGCGGTGTCGATCGAAATGACGACGTCGCCGAGCAGTCGCTCGGGATCGCCATCGTCGCGCGTGGCGTCCGGTTCGAGCGGAAAACTCAACACGTCGGTCGGTGAATCTTTGCCACGGTGCTGCTGGTTCATGACTCGAATGGCCGCGTCGTCGACCAGCGTCAAGGAGATCGACGAGCCGTCCTCGCCGCAAGCACCGAGTAGCGTTTTAGCGGTGGCGACCAATGCGCGGCCATCGACGCCGCTGCGCCGGACGCGATTTCGGTAGTGGATCACCGCTCGAGTTTTACCTGGTAGGCGCGGATGATTCGCGATACGAGCGGGTGACGCACGACGTCGCCTTCGTTGAGTTCGACGACGCCGACGCCTTCAACCCCGGCCAGCCGGTTGGCCGCGTCGCGTAAACCGCTTCGATCTCCCGAGGGGAGATCGACTTGCGTTGCGTCGCCGGTGACGACCATCGTGGAACCCGACCCCAGCCGAGTAAGAAACATCTTGATTTGATCCGACGTGGCGTTCTGCGCTTCATCCAAAATAACGAATGCGTCGGACAGCGTGCGGCCACGCATGTACGCGAGCGGCGCTATCTCGAGCGTCCCGCGCTCCATATACCGGTTGACGATGCCTTCCTCGAGCAACTCAGAAAGCGCGTCGAACAACGGACGCATATACGGATCGAGTTTTTCTCGGAAATCGCCGGGGAGAAATCCCAGTTTCTCACCAGCTTCGACCGCAGGCCGCGATAAAATTATTCGCGACACGTCGCGACTCTTGAGCGCTCGAACGGCCATCGCTACCGCTAAGAACGTTTTACCGGTACCGGCCGGCCCGACGCCGACCGTCAGCGTGTTGTGCTCGATGGATTCGACGAAGGCGCGCTGTCCGTTGGTGCGTGGGCGAATTTCGGTACCACGCTGCGTTCGAAGCAACGTGCGCGGAACTTCGCTAGTCTGCGGACGCTCGTGAAC
>JBDTKL010000183.1:0-5989 GCA_039935355.1 Candidatus Tumulicola sp. | reverse complement strand
AATATCTCGTAAGCGGTACCGCTTCTGCATTACCGACGACGTCCTGGCTGGCCGCCGGAAATCCATATGACAGCCAAAATGGGAAAGGCTCCGGCGCCGGATGTGACGCGAATAAATACAGCGTGGTCGACACGGTCAGTCCGTACGACGGCGGGCCGGGGCCGACGCCCTTCCCGTGTTTCGAGCGTCCCGTGCTCTCGGATCTGCTCGACCAGCAAGGCGTATCGTGGCGATACTATCAGAATAAGCTCGGCACCGGACTGTGGCACGCGCTCGACGCGATCAAACACGTCCGGTACGGCAAAGATTATAGCAACGTCATCACGCCGCCGGAAACCGTTCTTACCGACATCTCTAACAACCAACTGCCGGGACTATCGTGGGTGATGCCGGCCGATCTTCCGCATTCGGATCATCCAGGAAGCGACAGTGCGAGCGGCCCGTCGTGGATCGCTGCGGTCGTCAACGCGGTCGGCGCGAGCCAGTACTGGAACAGCCCCGCAATCTTCGTAACGTGGGACGACTGGGGCGGATGGTACGACCACGTCGCACCGCCGCAGTTTAATAACTATTACGAACTCGGTTTCCGCGTACCGCTGCTCGTCATTTCGCCGTACGCGCGAGCCGGATACGTTTCGCACGACCAGCACGAGTTCGGCAGCCTGCTGGCGTTTTCGGAAGAATCCTTCGGGATTCCCAAAGGATCGCTCGGCACGACCGACGTTCGCGCCGACGACTTGATGGACGCGTTCGACTTTACGCAAACGCCGATCGTGTTCGTGAAGATCAAAGCGCCGAAATTTAAACCGGCAAAAGGTTCGGGCAGCGGGTCCGATGCGGACGACTAATACCCGATCGTCGTAGAAACGACCAGGCTTCGTAGCAGTGTACGTATACTCGTCGTTTCGAGCGACGCCGGCGCGGATGCGTACCCTGCCGCCGGACGCATGCCTGCACCTGCGGGAGGCGTTGCCGGAAACGTTGTCGCGCGAGGTCGTCGCATGGCTCGAAGAGCGTCCCGACGCAACGCTTCGTTTGGACTCGCTCGCGTTCCAACTGTTGCAACGGCTCGGGGCTGCGGCACCGCGGCGACTCGTTCTCGGCGCCGGGCCGCCGCCCACCGGATTGCCGGCGTTGCAGCGCGTCGAGTGCGTCACGTTCTCCGCAAGCAAGGGCATCGGCGGGTGGTTGCGGCGGCTTCCCAACGCGCGCATCGTTCGCGTCGCCTTGCGTGGGACGCGATTCGACGCAACGCAAGCGGCCGGCGTACCACTGGCCGCACTATCGATCGTCGAAGGATCGGTCGCGAACCTGCGAGCATTGCAAGCAACCGGCCTACGTGCGTTGGAATTGCGTGACGTTGCGGTCGACCGTTTCGACGATGTGGGAGCGTTGCCGCAGCTGCGCGCGCTGCGCGTGAGCGCCGTCGAGCGCGTGCGGTCGTTGTCGGGCCTAAGCGGGCACGCACAATTGCGTTCGATCTGGCTGCAGCGACTGCCGCATCTCGAACGGCTTTCCGATCTGCTCGCACTTCCGTCGCTCGAATCGCTCGAGCTCGCGGGGCTGTGGCAGTTCGGCATGCTCGATGCGGACGTACTCTATTCGCTGCCGCGCCTCGCACGTGCCAGTATCGACATCGGTGGACGACGCAAGAACATCGAAATCAACAAGCGACTGCGACTACCGCCGGCCGCACCATTCTGTTTGGAGCGCGAGGCGTCGGAGAACCGGGCAGAAACGGTTACGACTTAACGACGTCGTAGGATTGCGGCGTGCAGAGGGTTCCGGCGCGTTTGTCGTCGGTTACCACCAGCGGATTGGCCTTCGGGTTTTGGGCCGAGAAGGGCGGTGAGTAGAGGGTGACGCCGCTCGGAATGCGGGCCGCCACTCCAGCGGCGACCGCTCGGTCGATGGTCGCATCGTCGCCCGCGGCGATTGCCCCATCGACGACGTCGCAGCGTAACGCGATCACCACCGGCTTGTTGGTGACGATCACCGTCGTCGAGGCTTCGACCAACGTGTCGTCATCCAGGCGGCCGCGGTAGTTGCCGTCGACGTGCGACGGGGCCGGCGTGCGAGCGCAGGCGGCGAGTGCGACAATTGCCATGCAAACGGCGGCGGCAGTGCGCGCGGAGGTGGGTACCATGATGGGAGGTCCGCTTTCGGGCAGGCGGGAATGGCCCCTTCGACCGGCCGGAGGCTGCGCGTATCGCGCGAGACCCGCCGGGAGAAATTTAGAAATTAGACCTGAGCTGTAGGTCGCGAGGCCGAGTGCCGTTCGCATATACAATGCGAGCGCCCGCATGCAACCGCAGCCACGAAGAGTTGAGGAAAATTTGTCGAGCGAGATTTTGATCTCGAGCGACCCCTGGGAAAACCGGGTCGCCATTCTTGAGGACGGCCAACTCGCCGAACTCTACGTCGAGCGCGAAGAAAAAGTTATCGGCTCGATCTTCAAAGGAAAAGTACACAACGTTCTGCCCGGCATGGGCGCGGCGTTCGTCGATATCGGCTTGGGGCGTAACGCGTTCCTCTACGTCGACGACATCAACCGGCAGCCGCTGAACATCGGCGACGTCGAGATCACGCAAGGCCACAGCGGCTTCACGATCTCCGAAAAAGTCAAACGTGGCGACGACGTGTTGGTGCAGATCGTTAAAGAGCCGCGCGGCCTTAAAGGCGCGCGCATCTCGACCAACATATCGTTGCCCGGCCGTTATCTGATCCTGATGCCGACCGGCCGGTACTCCGGCGTTTCGCGCAAGATCGAATCCGCGCAAGAACGCAACCGCCTCAAGACCGCGATGCAGCGCATTCGGCCCGAAGGCATGGCTACGGTCGTACGCACCGCCGCCGCCGGCGTCAGCGAAGCCGAACTCATCGCCGATCTCGGCGTGCTGATCCGTATGTGGCACGGAATCTTGGAGACCTACAAGCGCGCTGCATCGCCTTCGCTGCTTCACCGCGACATGAACTTGATCTTTAAAGCGGCGCGCGATTTCATTACCGGCGACGTCGATCGGGTCTTGATCGACGACGAAGAAGAGTTTCGCAAGGTCCGGGACTTCCTACAGTTGCTCGGTCCTCAAAATTTGGCGCGCATCGAGCAATACGAAGGCGGCCGCAAACTATTCGACGACTTCAAGATCAACGAAGAGATCGAAAAGCTCATGCGGCCGAAGATCAATCTGCCGTCCGGCGGATCGATCGTCATCGAGTCGACCGAGGCGCTAACCGTCATCGACGTCAACTCCGGAAAATTTACGGGCGGCCGTAACCTCGAAGATACGATTCTTAAAACCAACATCGAAGCCGCCACCGAAGTGGCCCGTCAAGTGCGCTTGCGCGATATCGGCGGTATCATCGTGGTCGACTTCATCGACATGTCGTCGGAAGCGTCGCGAAGCCGCGTGATTAAGACGCTCGAAGACGGCCTTCGACGCGACCGGACCCGCGCAACGATTCAGTCGTTTTCCAACCTCGGGTTGCTGGAGTTCACGCGCAAACGGATCGGCAAGGATCTCGGCGCGCAGTTGCGCGGCGCGTGCCCGACCTGTTATGGCCTGGGCAGCGTGATGTCACCGCAGTCGATGGCGATCGAAACGTTCCGGCAAATCCGCGATCGAGCCGAAGGCGCAGCCGACGGCGACGTCGTCGCGCACGTCGCTCCGACGGTCGCGGCGCAGATGGACTTCTGGTACGAAGAAGAGTGTCGTACGCTGGCGCTGTCGGTGTCGCACCCGATCAAAGTCCGCGTCGACCCGATGCTGCATCCCGAGCACACACGGATCGACGTCGCGCGAACGATTCGCGAAGATATCGAACTACCGGTGCGCGTCGGCGACGAGCGAGATGTCGAGTTGCTGGCCGGGCGCCTGCCCAATCCGACGTCGGCTGCCGCGGTCGTCGGCAATCGCATCGTCGAGGTCGAAAACGCGGCGAACAACGCCGGCGGCTCGGCCCGGATTCGCATCATCGATGTGGACGAAGAAGATTTCGTGTTGGCCGAACTGGTCACGGCCGCCAGCGGGGCGGCAAAACGCCGTCGTGGCCGCGGGCGCGGTCGCAGCCGGGCCGACCTCACGTCCGCCGAAGAGACGAAGCAGTTGCGCCAGCTGGCCGAAGAGGCGGCGCACCAAGCCGGTGCCCGTCCGCCGATCGGTATCAGCCCCGTCACCGAAGAGGAAGAGCGGCAAGATAAAGCCACCATGGCCGAACGTCGCTCGGTCGAAGTGGCTGCCGAACAGGTGTCGGCGCCGCCCGAGCCATCGGTCCCGTCCGAGCCATCGGTCCCGTCCGAACAAACCGAAGGCGAGGGTGACGGCCGCCGTCGCCGCCGCCGTCGCCGTGGACGCGGCGGACGCGGTCGCAACGGCACCGTCGAAACGCCCGGAACGTCCGAAGCGCAGAGCGGTCCGGAGCGTACGTCGGAGCCGGCGACGCCGCCGCAGGAACGCGAAGCGCCCGCAACCGAGGCCGACGGCAGGCATAAACGCCGCCGCCGCCGTCGCGGCCGTGGTGGTCGTATTAGCGCGGCGCCGTTCGATGCCGATCAGAGCACTGCGCCCGATGGAAAGGCCGAACCGGCCGAACCGTCTCGCGCCATCGCGCCCGTGCCGAAATCGCCGCCGCCGGCCATCGAACCTCCGCCTCCAAGCCTGAAGGCCGGCCAGGACAAGCCTGCGTCCGCAAAGCCTACCCGCCGCCCGCGCGCGTCCACGTCACGCGCCGCGGTGGCGCGTGTCGAAGACGTCCCACCCGCTGCGCTTCCGGCTCCGGAAGCCGCTGCGAAACCCAAGCGCACGCGCAAAGCCGCCGCTCCGGCCGAACCGGTCGAAGCCGCGCCGGCGAAGACGGCCGCGCCCAAGCGTAAGAAATCGACCACCGCTAAAAAGCCGGCGGCCGCAAAGAAAAAGAAGACGCCGGCTGCGGCGTCTTCACGGAAGAAAAAGGCCTAATACCGGAAGCGCATCGCGCGCCAACGGCGGAACCGAGAGAACGGCGTTTACACGCCGTTCTCTTTATTGAGCAGGGCGATCTTTTGCGTCACGTACTGGAGCGCGTGCTCCAGCTGGTCGTCTTTGGCCGGAACGCCGAACTGCGGATGCTTGTTTTCCGCAACCGGGACATCGGGGCTGATGCCGAGATGGTTGATGTCGCGGTTATGCGGCGTGAGATAGCGCGCCGTGGTGATCTTGACCGCCGATCCGTCGGCGCCCAGCGGAAAGATCGTCTGCACGACGCCTTTGCCGAACGTCTTGGTCCCCATAATCGTCCCGACACCGCTGTCCTGAATCGCGCCCGACGTAATCTCCGACGCCGACGCGGTGTATTGATTCACCAGAACGACTAACGGCAGCGGATCGATGGCCGTGTCGTCGGCATCGAGCGTCGTGATGTTCGACGCCCGCGATTCGACCGACACGATCGGCCCGCTGGAGATAAACTTCGAGCTGACCGCAACGGCCGCATCTAAGTAACCGCCACCGTTGTCGCGTAGATCCATGACGATCGCACGAGCGCCTTGTTGTTGCAGGCGGGTGAGCGCGGCGTTGAGTTCGGCACCGGTATCGCGTCCGAACACGGTGAGCTCGACGTACCCGATTTTGCCCGGGAACATTTTTTCGTAGACGCTCAACTCGTGAATCTTCGCGCGAGTGATCGCGAGCGGAGGTTGGGCCGCTCCGTCGCGACTGAGGGTCAACGAAACGTTCGTGCCTTCTTTCCCACGCAATTTTGCGCTGGCCTGTTGCACGGTGATGCCTTTAGTCGACACGCCGTCGATCGCGGTGATCAAATCGTCTTGTTGAACGCCGGCCTTGTCAGCCGGACCATTGGGAACGATATTTTCGACCAAAATATACTTCGTGCTATCGTCGATTTGAATAACGATACCGGTGCCGCCGAAGTCGCCCCCGTCGAGGTCTTCGTTGAGCCCGGCGTATTCTTTCGGATTTAAGAATACGGTATAACGATCCTTGACCGAACC
>JBDTKL010000182.1:0-8483 GCA_039935355.1 Candidatus Tumulicola sp. | reverse complement strand
GGTCGTCGTCGTTCCAACACGACGGCGACCCGCCCTCGCCTTGAAAATACCAATTCGATCCGTTATCGGCCACGAACATGCCGTACGTTTTCATCGCGGTTGCGACGATCAGTGCCTGGCCGGTCATGCCCGAAAGATCGTACGACGCTTTCATTCGAATGCGTAATCCCATCGGGGGCAGCGTCGGATCTTTGCTATCGCTGGCAAAGTGCGTTGCCGGATGGATATACCCGGCTTGCGTTTGCGAGAACGTCACCCGCAGCGCGTGATCGATTTCGCCGGCGGCGACTTCGTCGCACTTAATCAGCGCGGGAAGAATCGGCAGGCCGGCCGCGTCGGCAGACGTCCAACCATTGGGCCGCAGTTTGTTGGTGTTCAGCGGAAAGACCGCGCCCGAGCCGGCGCGCCATTTCTTGCCGCCGTTTTCGGGAAACGCTCTCCACATTTCGTATAACTTGCAGGCATCTTGTTGCAATACGAGCACGTGACGGTCGCCCTTCGCGTGCGCTCCGCCTTCGATCGGTGCGTCGGGCGGAATCGGGTACGGGCCCGGATCGCTTTGCGACGAGTACCCAAATTGCACGGGAACTTTCTTTTGGTCTTTCGGGACGACCACGAACGGTATCCCGTAGTGCGGATCGTGTCCGAAATCGGGATGCAAGTTGCCGGGTAATGCTCCGATATACGCATCGGAATTCGGATCGAGTGGATACTGCGAGATGTCGGTGTTCCACCAGTTATTCGATGGGAAGATTTGACAGCCGGCGACGACCGGAACGTCCGCGCGAAGCTCCGACGGCGATTGTAGGGACCCCGCTCCCGGC
This sequence comes from Candidatus Tumulicola sp., assembly GCA_039935355.1. Taxonomy (GTDB): domain Bacteria; phylum Vulcanimicrobiota; class Vulcanimicrobiia; order Vulcanimicrobiales; family Vulcanimicrobiaceae; genus Tumulicola. Next base: position 7,659 of record JBDTKL010000182.1, on the reverse strand, counting down.
GCCGCGTTTCCGAACGTGCAAGCGGCGAGCATGGTACATGCGGCGGTTGCCGCGACCAGTTTCATCATATGGTACGCTCCCTCACCCGAAGGTACCATAGGCTTCGATGGGCTAATCGGTAAAGCCGCTCGCTGCGCTACCTTCGCATCGAGCTAGTCGCGTCAGTGGGGCGCCGAGCCTGCCTGCGGTTTGTAGGTTCCGAAACTCCAGTTATGATTTCCGGGATCGCGAACGCCAAATTCGTGCGAGCCGTAATCCGTGTCGGTGAGTTCCCGCACGATGGCGGCCTTTGCGGCGGTAACGCGCGCGTAGATGGCGTCGACCGCTTCGCGACTGTCGAGCGCGACGTACACGGTTTGCGCGGGATTGCCGGACCCGTCATTCTTCACGCTGCCGAGCATAAACAAATTGTCCGCAAGCTCGAGCTCGGCGTGGTGGATGACATTCCCATCGTCCGCGTACACCACATGCTCGGTGCAGCCAAGCACGGATTTGAGCCAGTCGATCGCGGCGCGTGCATCGTCGTAGCGCAGCGCGGGATAGATGGATTGCTTACCGTTCGATGTTTTGTTCATAGGGTCATGATACCCGACCGCACGGCGCAGGTCTTGAAAAAATGATCACGGCTCGGCGATGCTGACGGAGCCGGCGTACCGTGTGGCGGACAGGAACGCACCCGGTGTCATCCCGGCAAACTCCTCAAAATCGCGGTACACATGCGCCTGATCGAAGTAACCGAGATCGGCGGCGGCCGCGCTCGACGTCTCGCGTCGGGCGAGCGCGCGAAGGGCGTGGTGGAAGCGGACGATTCGAGCGAAGCGTTTTGGCGCGATGCCAAGCTCGCGCCGGAATCTCCGGGCGAGCTCGGGCCGGCTGAGGCCGCTTTCTGCGCGTAGCGTTTCGATCCGGACGTCGCCACGCTCGCGCATGAGGGCGCGTGCGACGAGTTCGTCGCTGCGTGTGTTGCCAAGCCGGTCGATGGTCCAGCAGGCCGCCGCACGCACGACTGAAACGGCGCGCCGAGCGGCGCTGCCGTTCACCGTCTCGGCGCCTTCGAAGCAGCGTTGCCTAATTCGCGGGCGGCTCGTCCCGCAACGGCGTGGAGGTCGGCGGTGATATCTTGCAGTTCGGCGACCGGTATACCGAGCGCGCGCGACGCGGCAGGCGCTCGCAGGCGGATCCCCGCAACGCGGCAGCCGCCCGCCGGAGCGACGACCACGCTCGGCGCGGTTCGCAAGCCGTTGACGCAGGCAACGAAAGATCGCCGTCGCGGTGCGGCTCGTCGAGTTGGACGACGATCTCGGCCGTCCCATCCGGAAAGACGCGCTCGCGTGCTAACGCCAGCGTTTCGTCGAAATACCAGATACGATCCGCAACGCCCAGCGGCGGGGACGCAGCCGGGCGGAGACCACTGCGCGCTGGTCCAGCGGCCGAGGGCCGAGTCGCCCGTGGCAACGTCCGGATTGACGAGCGCCGTCGCTACCTGCACGCTCCGGCGCTTCGACGCCGTTATGCCCATTAGCTCGCGCAGGTTGAGCGCTTGCTTCCCAGGGAGATCGTCCGAGCCGGGAAAGGCCTTGTTCGGGAGGGCGACTTCAATGCGCTTTACAGGCTATCCATACGCGGCCACTGCGGCGGCCTGCGCGTTACTGCTGTCCGCATGCAGCGGCGGTAACTCCGTTTCTACGATGCCCGGCGGAACGAACGCCGGACCGATTTCACAACCGGCATCGCAACAACACCCGCAAGGTGCGAGCGCGGCGGCGCTCTATGCGAGCGACTTCTACGGTAAATCGGTATTCCGCTTCGCGCGGAACTCCGACGGAACGTTAGTGACGCCGGCCGGATCGTCGCTCGTGCTTTCGTATAATCCGGGCGCGATCGCAATCGGCAGCACCGGCAATCTTTTCGTTGCGGATGAAGAGAACGAATCGATCGAAGTCTATCCGAAAGACGCCAGCGGATACCAGCCTGCGACGCGTACGTTATTGTTGCCGTTCGTCCCGAGTGCCGTCGCAATCGACGGCGCCGGATACGAATACGCGGGCGGTTTCACCAACGCATACATTGCGGTGTACGCGCCGGGTGCGAAAGGCACCGCCAAGACGATCCAAAGGATCGCATTGCCTGACGGTCATGCGGATATCAACGGATTGGCGATCGACTCGAAGGGCAATTTGTACGTTTCGGATACCAACGAAATAAGCGAGTTTGCCACACCGCGCACCAACCCGACGCTGGTGCGCGCGATAATCGGGAGCGGACAACAAAACGCTCCGAGCGGTCTTGCATTACAAGCATCCGGAGAACTCTATGCCGCCAACACCGGCGACAGCAACATCCTCGCGTATTCACCCACCGCTAACGGGACGAGCGCTCCGGATCGCACGATCTCTTCGAACTCGCCGCCGCTCAAACTACCGAATGGCGTCGCGGTTCACGCCAACGTTCTCTACGCAACGAGTGGCACGTCGCTCGATGGTCCGCCATCGATCTTCGTGTTGAACGCGCGCGCCGGCGCGCAAACGCCCGTTCAGGTCGTCACCGGTTCGTATTTATCGTCGCCGTACGGGGTAGCCGTCGGGCCCTAAGACGGCGTTCGTCAGTGGCGTGGCGGCATAGGATTAGCCGCCGCGCCACAGTAGAACGGACGATGGTACGACGTCTTGCTCTCGCTGCGATTGCAGCGCTGTTAACGACGGGCATAACGGCTCGCGGATTCGCTCCGAGCCAGTTGACCGCGGAATCTCAATACGAAGCGACGGTCGCGGCATCGCCCAACGAAGCGGCCGCCCGCGCCGACGAATTGGGACTGGCGTCCTACGTTCACCGGATGGGAACGCCCGGCGACGAGCGCACGGCCAAATACGTGCGCGATCAACTCGTTAAAGCCGGATGGGACGTGCGGATCGTCACCTACGTGGTGCCGATCGTGTGGCCCGTGGAGCAACGTTTGACGCTGTTCGTAGGGACGCCGCGCGCGCGCAACGTCTCGCTATACGAACCATCGGTCGCATCGGATCCGTATTCGTTCGATCACACCGCCATCGGTATACCGTATTCGGGATATAGCAACGACGGCGATGCGACCGGAGCCGTCGTGTACGCCAATCATGCCGTCCGGGCCGACTTCGACGCGTTGGCCAAAGCTGGCGTCGACGTACGTGGCGCGATCGTCGTCGCTCGCAGCGGCGGCGGCGCGTTAACCGCAAAAGCATTCGAAGCCGCAAAGCACGGGGCGACTGCGGTGCTCGTCTTCAACGATCCGCTCATCAGCGGATATTTTATGGGGGACACCTATCCGAAGGGCGCGTGGAGGCCGTTGGGCGGCGCCACCCGCAACACGATGACGTTCACCAACGATCCGGGCGATCCGACGGCCATCGGCATTCCGGTTCCCGGCGCGCCGCACAAGCCGTTTTCGGCGATCAAACTGCCGTCTATTCCGGAGGCGCCGATCACGGGCGAAGTGGCACGCCAACTGCTACAGGCGCTCGATGGTCCCGTAGCGCCGGCCGATTGGCATCCTGGATTTGCATTTTCGCAGCACCTGGGCGGCTCCGTTCGCGCGCACTTCGTATTGCGCAGCAAACGATTCTTCGGACCGATCTGGGACGTGATCGGAACGCTGCCGGGAACGACCGAGCAAACCGTCGTGGTCGGCAGTCATCGCGACGCGTGGACCTACGGATCGGTCGATCCGATCAGCGGCACGGTGGATCTGTTGCAACTGGCGCGCGCGTTCGGAAAGCTGCACGCAACCGGTTGGCGTCCGCGACGAACCGTCGTCATTGGTTCGTGGGACGGCGAAGAACTCAATCTTTTTGGAAGCGATATATGGGTTCGTCAAAACGAAGCCGCATTGCGCGCACACTGCGTTGCGTACGTGAATACCGACGAGGTCGCATACGGCCCGGAGTTCGGCGGGGCGGCGACGCCCGATTTGGCCGGTATGCTGCGCGATACGACGACGGCCGTCACCGCACCGGATGGGATCACGCCGCTCGACAAATATTGGCAAGCCCAAGATCCGCAGCGAGAGGTCGACGCGATCGGCGGCGGCAGCGACCACGAGCCGTTCGTGTATCACGAAAACATTCCGGCGCTCGCCGGCGCCTATGCCGGTCCGTTCGGCACGTATCATTCGGCCTACGACGATCCCGCATCGCTAACGATTTTCGACCCGGGGATGCACCGCGCGGCCGCGGCCGCCCGCTTCACATCCATGGCGGTGTTGCGCTTGGCCAACGCCGACTATCCCGACTTGCGCCTGTCCGGTGTCGCAAAGACGTTGCGCGAGCGTATCGACGCGTTCGAAAAAGGTAAGGGCGATGAGGCGCGCCGCGCTAGCGTCGCGCAGGCGCTGCTGCCGAAGGCCGACGCCTTTGCGGCCGCCGCCGATGCGCTGGACGCGCGCGCCGATGCTGCGGTCGCAGCGAACGATGCGGTGGCCGCTGCGGCCATCTACGCACAGCTACGATCGGCGGAAAACGCGTTCTTCCAGCCCGACTCCGCGAAGTGGTCGCGAACGCTGCTGTATTCGGTTTCGGGGTATGCCGGCGGAGTGTTGCCATCGCTCGACGCGACGTTGCTGCCGGAGGGCGACTCGGCGCTCGCCACGCTGCAAGCCGCCTTCGACGCCGCGACACAGGCAGCCGCCGCACGGTAACTTGAAGAACGCGAAAGTGCGCTATACTATAGGGTGCGGACCAAGAAAGCGAGTCGCAGTCATGTTCGTTCAAGCATTGGCCCTTTCGGCGTCGATCGAGGGTGCATCGGCCGGATCCCCGCCAGCTAATTTTACGATCGCCCACGCGGATTACCGATTTGGATATAATACCGAAGCCTCCGAAGCCGGTCCCGATTCGACGCTCATCGTCCCCGGTGCGGCCATGGCCGACGGCGGCGTGCTGGTGAGCGCCACCGATACGTGGTGGAATTCCGTCCGCTTTCTCGCAACCAATTCGTGCGAAGTGTATCCCAACGGTAACGTCACCTGTTTGGACCGGCCCTACGACTTGTCGCCAATGCAACTGGTATTGTTTCCGATGCTCGGGCATCAATATTTCAGCCGCTTGGGTCGTTCGGGTGATGGAAACTGGACGCAATCGTATCGCGTAAGCCATGGTGATTTGTATCTATACGACTGCCAATTTGTGATGCGCGGAAGCGGTGCTCTAGGAGGCTCCAACAGCATTTTCGCGATCGACGTGAACGGAAAATCCGATCAAGTTGGCGGTGCGTATCGCGGTGGCGAACTCAAACAGCGAATCTATTACGATGTAGAAGTCGGCTTACCGGCGATCGTGGAAGACCAGCGGGCGCATCTACCGCAGACGACGATCTATAACAACGATTACGTCGAGCTGCGGTTGATCGGCGCATCGCCCGCGTAGTAATTCATTGCCGCTGCAAAACCGGGTGACGCCGTTCGGGGAAGTCGTCGCGATGCCCGGACGCGGCTCGATCATGGGAAATAGAGGCCAGTTGCACGACGAGCATCGTACGCTCAAACGACAGTGGCAATTGCGCAGATGGATTTCGTGCCGTCTGGAGTGGCGCGGGATCCGGCGCGTCGTCATGACGCCACGCCGCTACACCGAACTGTTCTTCTTAGACGAAGCGGCCGCATTCGCGGCGGGACATCGACCGTGTGCCGAGTGCCGAAACGCAGACTACAAACGCTTCGCGTCGTTGTGGGAAAAGTGTTTCGGAAAACGAGCCGGTGCCGATGAGATGGATGTAACGCTGCACGCCGAGCGCCTCGACGGTCGAACGAAGCGCACCGTTCGCGCTCCGCTGGAGTCACTTCCGAACGGCACGTACGTCGTCGCGGGGGATGCCGTCGCGCGCCTGGTTTGGGACGATGCGCTCGTGGCGTGGGGCGCCGGCGCCTACGGCGAACGGGTGCGTCGCCCGAAGTCGGCGATGGTCGAAGTTTTGACCCCGCCATCGATCGTCGACATCATTCGAGCAGGCTTTCTTCCGGGTGTGCATCCAACGCTAGCGTCCTGATGGCAGGTGCGATGCTCGGACCGTGGTCGAGCTTTTACGTGATGATTGGCTCTTCGGCGGCGGCGCTGACGGGTTTGATGTTCGTGGTGATCACGCTCGTCAACAACGAGCAACGAAAACGCAACCCGAATGGCATCGCGACCTTCAGCACCCCGACGGTCTTGCATTTCTGCGCGGCGTTGTTCGTTGCAGCCATCGTGAGCGCTCCGTGGCGCTCGCTCACCTGGGTCGCCGCATTCATCGCTGCGTTCGGCGCTTATGGAAGCATCTTTTCGATCTACGTGATGTATCGCGCCCGCCGTCTGCACGAGTACCGGGCCGACATCGAGGACTGGACGTGGTTCGTGGTCTTGCCCATCCTCGCGTACGTCGCCATGTTCGGCGCCGGACTCGGGCTCCTGTGGAAGCCGGCTCAGTTCTTATTCGTGCTCGGGGGAGCCACGGTGTTCCTGATTTTTATCGGCATCCGCAACGCTTGGGACGTCGTAACGTTCCTGGCCGTCAACGGCGATCCGAGCGGAAAAGCTAGCGGCGACGACTAACGCGGGTTTATCCGCGCAGCGCTTCCAGTTCGGCGAACGTCCGCCCGTCGAGCTCGACCTTCGCCGCGTCGAGATTTTCACGAAGGTGTGCGAGCGACGACGTGCCCGGGATCAGTAAAATGTTCGGCGAACGCGCGAGCAACCACGCTAGCGCGAGCTGCAACGGCGTAGCACCCAGACCCGACGCAATGGCGTTCAGTTCGGACGATTGCAGCGGAGTGAATCCGCCAAGCGGAAAGAACGGAACGTAGGCGATGCCGTCGGCGGCCAATCCGTCGATCAACGCGTCGTCGTCACGGACAACCACGTTAAAGAGATTCTGCACGCAAACGATATCGACGATTGCGCGCGCTTCGGCGATCTGCGCGTGGGTGACGTTGCTCACGCCTATGTGTCGAATCAAACCCTCTCGTTGCAGATCGGCTAGCGTCGAGATTTGCTCGGCATTCGATCCCTCGGTCGGTCCGTGGCCGTCACCCATGGCGCGATAGTTAACGATGTCGAGCGCCTCGAGTCCGAGATTACGCAAGTTGTCTCGGACGCCGTCTCGCAAGTCTTGCGGCGCAATCCGTGGCTGCCACGAGCCGTCGGGCGTACGGCGCGCGCCAAGCTTGGTGACGATCGTCAAACCGGCGGGATACGGATGCAACGCTTTGCGGATGAGCTCGTTGACGGTGTGCGGGCCGTAATAATCGGACGTATCGATGTGGTCGACGCCGCGCTCGACGGCTTCGCGCAAGACCGCGATTGCCTCGTCGGGATCGCGCGGAAGACCCATGATATTGGGACCCGTGAGGCGCATCGCACCGTAGCCGACGCGGTTGACACTTCGGTTGGTGCCGGGGAACGTGAAGCGGCCACCCAGAGCCGAGGTAGACATTACGTCGCTCATCGTTCGCGCAGACCCGGCATGGCTAACCCGGGTTGCGCCGATGCGAGTCCGCTCCAAAACGATTCGACGGCATCGAGCATTGCGGTACCGGCGACCAAGAAACGTTCCGGCGAGAAGCCCGGTTTGGAATACGCTTCGCGCAACTCATCGTCGGTGTGTTCGGCGTGACGTTCTTCGAGCGCATCGTGCCACGTCCAAAAACCAAGCGGC
>JBDTKL010000181.1:0-4010 GCA_039935355.1 Candidatus Tumulicola sp. | reverse complement strand
CTGGGGACCGAACTTAGTCCGTAACTTCGCGGCCTCCACCAACTGGAACGTCGCCTGGATCGCCGACGTCGACGAACGCCGTCTGACGCCGATGGCCCGCCTGTATCCGAAAACCCGCACGACCACGCGTTTTGAAGACTCGCTCGAAGATCCGTCGGTCGATTTGGTCGCGATTGCCACGCCGCCGGCGCTGCATCACAAAATGGCGTTACAAGCCATCGCCGCGGGCAAGCACGTGTTGGTCGAAAAGCCGATGGCCGAAACCTCGGCGCACGCGCGCGAAATGCTCGACGCAGCCGAAGCCGCCGGCGTTCACCTGTTCACCGATCATACGTTTCTGTATGCCGGCGCCGTCGAAGCGATGCGCTCGAAATTTCTCGACGGCGAGTTGGGCGAGATCTATTACGCTGAATCGTCGCGCGTCAATCTCGGCTTGTTCCAACAATCGAACGTGATTTGGGATCTCGCGCCGCACGATCTCTCGATTCTCAATCACGTTTTCGGCGAACAACCCGAAGCCGTCGCATGTCATGCGATGGCATACATTCATCCGCCGGTTTGGGACGTCGCGTTTATTTCGCTACGGTACGGCAGCGGCCGGATGGCACAAGTGCATCTCAGCTGGCTGTCGCCGGTCAAAGTGCGCCGGATGATGCTCTCGGCCAGCACCCGCATGGTCGTGTGGGACGACGTCGATCCGTCCGAAAAACTACGTATCTACGACAAAGGCGTCGAGCGCCATCCCACGAGCGAAACGCTGCCGGCGCAGATGGTCAGCTATCGTTCGGGCGACGTGCGCATCCCGATCATCGACAATCGGGAGCCGCTCGCCAAACTCGCCGACGACGTGTATGCCGCGATTCTCGACGGCGCGCAGATCCGCGTGGGCGGCACCGTGGGTTACGACGTCGTGCGCTGCATCGAAGCGGCATGCGTTTCGCTCGAACGCGACGGCGCTTGGGTCTCGCTCGCTTCATTACCAGACCCGAAGGTCGTCGCCTAGCGCCGCGTCGGCGCGCCGCGCTCGCACGAACGCCCATCCGAAGATAACGGCGGCCGCTAACAAACCGGCCGCTTGCGCTAATCCCGGCAAATACAGACGCGAACGACCGGCCTCGCCGGCGGGCCAGGCCATCATCCATCCGTCCGCCAGCGACGGTGCAATGAGGCGCCCCCCGTCGATCACGCGCCAACCGGCGTCGTAGCCGCTTGCAAGTGCGAGAACGCTCGCACCGCGCAACTGCGGTTGCGCATCGCACGAAGTAACGCTCAACGCCGCTACTCCGCCGGGCAACGGGACGACGGTTCCGTTGCCCGGCGAAACGGCGTACCGTTTCCAACTCCCGTCGATCGCCGCGCCGCTGGGCCTGAGGGCGCCGCCCGCCGTTGCGGCAGCCATCACGCAACGCGCCCTAGCCGGCACGTCGAACGGCAAGCGTTGATTTCCGAGCGTCCACACGAACGGATACAGCGCGTCGGGCATCCACGCGAGGTAGCGCCATCCAAGCATTCCACCAACCCAGTTACCGCGCGGATCGGCCGTCAGCGGCGAAGGCGCGACGTTTAGGGACTGCTGCCCGAAGCCGGATACGCCGACCTCTCCAGGCGCCAGTTCCGAAAAACGCATCGCTCCCGAACGTACGCGGGCCAGGTACTCCGCGGCCGCCGGCTTCCGCACGGCGTAGACCGTCGAAAGCGGCGTTTGCGCGAGCATTTGCAAATGCGGATCGCGCGCGAGCGACGCCCCCAGTTGTGCGTCGCCGATGCCGGCGAATGCCATGGGAAAACCGGTTCCGAAGTTCTGCCGGCGATCGGACCGCAGGTACGTGCGGAAAACGACATAGCGAACGTCCATGCGCGCGAGTGCCGTCCAATCCGGACGTCCGGAGCGCCATGCCGCAAGCGCGTATGCGAGTTCCGGATTCTGATAATCGTCGCTGATCGTGGGGTTAGCGCGGGGGCCATACGTCGAAAAATCGCGTCCTTGATTCGCGGCGTTGAGGAGTCCGAGCGGTTCTTCGGCCGGTAGCAAGAGAACGCGTCCCGGCCCGTGCGCCGTCGCGACGCGCAGATCGCCCACTGCATCGGCCACGAACGAACGAGGTACGATGATCTCGCGTAGCGCCTGCCCTGCCACTAGCGGAGCCGCAATCCATGCGGCCGCTGCGAGTGCCGGAACTCCCCACCACGCCGGCCGAAGTTCTACCGAAAGACCGATCGCCAAGGCCATACCCGCAGCCGTCAATGCTGCAAAGTAGTGCAGGTCGCGGAAGGCCGTAAACGCGGCCGACCGTTCGAACGCGACCGCGAGCACGCCGGCCAGTGGTCCGTACAAACCGGCGGTGAACGCAAAGCCCAACACGCACAGCACCAGCGGGTAGACGCCGGTGCGTTTGGCGGCGACGATCGCGCCGAATAGCCCGGCCGCAAGCAGCGCGTAGAGCACGATTTCTGCGCCCGGCAGCGCGTGCGACTCGTAGTAGCGCGTGAAGTAACCCAGCATCACCGCAGCATCGCCGACCGGCGAGCTGTTATTCAGCTCCCAGCTCAACAGCGCGCGCTGGCTGAGATATACGGACGGAACCGCGCTCACCAGAAGCGGCAACAACGACTGCAGTTGCGCGACGATCGACAATCCGATCGCAATCGCTAGCCGAACCGTCCAACCGCGCGCACGATCGACGAACGGAATCGCCGCGGCCACGGCGAGCCAACCGATGACGTAAAACTGCACTTGACTCGCGGCGATCCCGACGGCGATGCCGAGTACGACGCAGCGCATCGCGCCGCGACGCGTTAGCACGCGCTGGCCGAGTGCGATCACGAACGGGAGCATGGTGTAGCCGGCCAAGTACGCGAGATGTCCGGCAGCTTCTCGCGTGAACGCAACCGGGCCAAAGGCGTAGAGCACGGCCGCCGACAATCGCGCCGGCCACGAGCGTACGCCGAACGCCGCCAGCATCGCGATACATCCGCCCGCCGCCGCACCCAACGTCAGCGCTAGCCACAGCGCGATACCGAGCGACGGTCCGAGTACGATCGCGCACGCCGCCTGCAAAACGACGAGATACGTTTGCCAGCCCAATGTGTTGGGTCCGCCCAGGCCGCGACCGTCCCACAGCCCGGCGAACGTCGACAGCCACTGCAACGCGAGCGCGCGCGACAGCGGCCAGGTCCAATCTTGCTGGAATGCGGGAATACTTCCCGACACGAGAACCGGCCAGACCGAACAGATGCACGACGCGGCGACGATCGCGGCGATCGCCCATCCGGTGCGACGCGTGGTTACGAGACCTCGACCGTTGCCGGAGCGGCGTCCAATCGCCGGTTGATCGCGCGAAACGCAACGGCGGCGGTTAACAGCATACACGCCAGCGAAATCAACAAGCCTACAACGTACGGAACGATCAGGACGTTCACGGCATACATCGTTGCGGGTCCGGACGCTCGCACGATCCATCCGTTCGCAAAACCGTCGACTTGAAAGTGCTCGCTCACGCGTACGGGTCCGCGCGACCATAACGCCCACACCGGCGCGAACGATTGCCGGAAAATCACGCTGCACGTGCCGCGCAGATCGCCGCTCACCGCGTACACCATCGGATTGACTTCCCACGACCGCACCCCCGAACGATCGCACGTCGACGGCGGCGGTGGCAACGATGCGCTGCGCGAGAGCCAACGGAGCCGTACGCCATTGAACGTCACGTGCTCGTGTGTCAGCACGATTGCGATCAGCGTCATCTGGCGCGCCCACGGCGGGACTTCAGCGATGGTATGATCCGCAGCGACGAAATGCGTCTGGCGTCCGTCGCTAAAGGCCATCGATCGAACGACCGTGCCTCCGCGCGCGTCGACCGAGAACTGCACCGCACCAAAGCGCTTTGGGTTGGGCAACGTCACCGACACGCAGGCCAGCGTATCGACGGTCGTAACCGGCAAGCTCTGCGACTTCGACAGGTGCGGCAGCCGGCTGGAATGGCCGCGGCAGCTTCCGATGCGCTGAAAGG
>JBDTKL010000180.1:0-4350 GCA_039935355.1 Candidatus Tumulicola sp. | reverse complement strand
CGGCGGTGGCGGACCCGGATGCGTGTTGTGCGTTACCGGCGCGCTGGGCGCCGCCCGCGCCGGACTCGATGCAGCCCGCGGAGCGGTCGCGCTTACCGATGCGCAAGCCAAGCGCGCGCTCGATGCGTTCCGGCGGCCGCAAGCACGCGTGGCCGAGGGCCGGTTCTTTGGCGCCGATCGCGCCGTGGCGGCCATGATGGACCTGTCTGACGGGCTCTCGACCGACGTCGCGCGTTTGGCGCGTGCATCCGGCTGCGGCGCAAACATCGAGGACGTTCCGGTCGATCCGTCCGCTCGGGCCGCGGCCGAGAGCCTACGGGTCGACCCGCGGCGCTACGCGCTCGCGGGCGGGGAAGAGTTCGAGCTGTTGCTGGCGGTTCGCGCGCGAGCGTATCGTCGGCTGGCGGAGCGTTTCGAAAGACGGTTCGGCCGGGCGCTGCACCGCGTTGGAACGCTTCGTGACGAGCCGTCGATCGAGTTCGAGGGCGCGCCGCTGTCCGCCGATGGTTGGGACCACTTCGCGAACGCGACGGCGTGACCGAGATACGAATCGGCGCCGAAGAGGGCGCGCACGTAGCGATCGTCGCCGGCGGATACGCGACACCGCAGGTTGCGGCACCGCATGGTCTGGACGTACTGGAGTGTGCGGCGCGCGTCCGGGCCGGCCCGATGCGTGGCGACTTCGACCTGCGTATTCGCGAACGCGATCTGCGCGCGTTACGAACCTATCTGTCGCGGATTAACTCCGGCAACGGCCCGCAGGCATCGTTTTCATTGGCGGGTGGATTGTTTACGCTCTCGTTCGCGCCGACCCGGCGAGGGCCGGTTTTGTGCGCCGCGCTCATCAAGAGCATCGATGCGTCACACGCACGTTTGGAATTCATGATTACCCTCGAGCCGCGCGATATCACGCACGCGTTGGGCGGCTTTGAGGGATGTCCGGCGGAGGAAGAAGCCGGTTAGGCTTTGCGCGTCACGCGGCGCGAACGCAGACACGACGTGCACACTTTGACGGTGCGATGCGTGCCCTGCTCGTCGACTTTGACCGACTGTAAATTCGGCAGCCAGCGGCGACGCGTTTTGTTCATGGCGTGACTGACGTTATTACCGGCCATGGGGCCTTTGCCGCAGACTTCACAACGCTTTGCCATGAAAGAGATTCCTTTATCGGTTCGATGAGATAAATGTCGTAACGGTCCGAGCGACGGGCGCTCGGGCACAACCTCCGGATAGTATCACGCCCGGGCGCGCCGAGCAAGGATTCTTTTCCGGCCTCCGAAAGACGGCCCGCCGTGGACGTAACCGCCTTAGACGGCCGCGGGTTCGCAAAGTTCCTGGCCGCGGGTGCCTACTTCCTCAGGAAATACCGGCCGGTCCTTAACGACCTCAACGTCTTTCCCGTTCCGGACGGCGACACCGGGACCAACATGTATCTCACGCTGCGCTCCGCCTCGCTGGCGGCCGGGAACGGCCGTGGCGAGCCGCTCGGCAAGGTGGCAGCGCGTGCCGCCGAGGGCAGCCTGATGGGCGCCCGCGGCAACTCCGGCGTTATTACGTCGCAGATGCTGCGCGGCTTCGCCCACCACGTGCGCAATCGCACCGAGATCGACACCTTCATGATGGCTACCGGCATGCGCGAGGGCGTGGCGGCGGCGCGCAACGCGCTGGTGCGCCCGGTCGAGGGAACGATTATTTCGGTGGCCGATGCGGCCGCCGAAGCCGCCTATCACGCCGCGCTGCACGAACCGGACTTTTACCGGCTGCTGACCTCGGTGCTGCGCACCGCGAACGAAGCGCTCGACCGGACGCCGGAGCAATTGCCGATGTTGGCCGAAGCCGGAGTGGTCGATGCCGGCGGAGCGGGTTTCGTCTATTTCCTCGAGGGCATTCTCCGCTTCTTGCCCGACGAGCGCGTGCGCGCCACCGCGTTTCCGCGGCGCCCCAGTGGACGCGGAGCGTTTACACCGTCGCAGCAGGTGGGCGAGAACAAGTATTGCACCGAGTTCGTCCTCGAATCCGCGACCATCGTGCCGCTCGAACTGCGGCGCTTGCTCGAACCGCGTGGCGAATCGTTGCTCGTGGTCGGCGCGATACCCACGATCAAGGTGCACGTGCACACCGACGATCCCGAGCGCGTGCAAGAGATCGCGCGCAAGCACGGCACGTTGACGCGCGTCAAAGTCGACGATATGGAACGCCAGCATACGCTGCTGGTGACCGACGAACCACCTCCATCGCGGTCGGTCGTCGCCGTCGTCCCGGGCGAAGGGTTCGCGCGGATCGTACGAGAGCTGGGCGCCGAAGTCGTGGTACAGGGTGTAAAAACGCCGAGCGTTCGCGACTTGCTCCTGGCGGTCAACAAGTGCTTGAGCGATGACGTGATTCTGTTCGTGAACGACGCCAACGCGGTGCTTCCAGCGCGCGAGGTTCCGAGCCTTACCGGCAAGCGCGTTCGTATCGTGCCAACCGGTGACGTCGTCGAAGGGATCGCCGGGTTATTCGCGCTCCAATCCTCTCCCGACGGCCTTCCGGACGAGCAGACGCTGACCACTGCCTCTCGGCGAGTTTCGTCGGCGCGGGTGTTTTTCGCCGGCAAAGACTCGACCATCGAGGGCGTCAGCGTTCGCAACGGTAAGCCCGCAGGATGGTACGACGGCGGTCTGATCGCGGCCGACTCGGTCGCTGAGGTGGCGTTGGAAACGTTAGCGCGCATGGGAGCAGCTCGCGGTGGGCTGGTGACCCTCTACTACGGCAACGCGCAGCGCGAAAAAGACGCGCGAAAATTGGCCGCCGAGGTGCAGGCAACATTTCCGGACGCGAGCGTCGAATACTACTACGGCGGTATGAAGCACGCCGAATATTGGTTGTCGCTGGATGAGTAAGCGTCCGCGCATCGCGGTCGACGCGATGGGGGGCGACCATGCCCCCGAAGAGATCGTTGCCGGTGCCGTCATGGCGGCTGTCGAGGCGGGCGCCGACATTCTGGTCGTCGGCGATGAGGAACGCGTGCGGCCGCTGCTGCAGGGCCCGGGCGCCGATCTCATTCAAGTCGTCCACGCCCCGGAATCCGTTCCGATGGATCAGCACGCGTCGGCTGCGCTGCGTTCGGCGGAACGCACGTCGCTGGGTGTCGCGGTGGATCTGGTCAAACGCGGGGAGGCCGACGCCGTGGTATCGGCCGGAAACAGCGGCGCATTTTTGGCCATCGCTTTGATCAAATTGCGCACGATCGTTGGAATATCGCGACCGGCCATCGCGACCGTGTGGCCCGCTTTGAACGGTCCGACCGTTCTGCTGGACTCGGGAGCCAACGTAGATTGCCGGCCGGAATGGCTCGAACAGTTCGGGATCATGGGCTCGGCGTACGCGCGCGCCGTCCTCAACGTCCCCAATCCACGGGTCGCGGTGTTGTCGGTTGGCGAGGAGCGCAGCAAAGGCAATCAACTCGCGCTCGAAGCGGCCAAACTGCTTGAGATGGCACCGGTCAACTTCATCGGCAACGTCGAAGGCCGGCACTTGTTTCACAACATCGCCGATGTGATCGTCACCGACGGCTTCGTCGGCAACGTCGTGTTGAAAGTCGGCGAAGGCATGATCGGCGATCTGGCCGACGTCATGCGCGAAACGCTCCTCGGCGGCAACCTGATTACCAAACTCGGAACGGCAATGCTCGCGCCGGCGTTACATGGACTGCGCCAACGTTTCGATTACGATACCTACGGCGGCGCGCCGCTGCTCGGATTGCGCGGCAACTGCATCGTCGCACACGGGCGCGCCAGCCGGCGCGCGATTAAACACGCGACGATGGCGGCGGTGCAAGAAGTCGAACACGACGTCATCGGAAAGATCAGCGACATGATGGTCGCCGGACACGGGGCGCTCGAAGCCTAGCGTGGCGGTCGCGATCGTCACCGACTCAACCTCCGATATCGATCCCGCAACGGCGTCGGCCGCCGGAATCGCCGTCGTTCCGCTCTTCGTCGTCTTCGGCGATCGAAGCTACCGCGACTACGTCGACCTATCGCGCGAAGAATTTTATCGCATGTTGCAGACGCAAGCGGTGCTGCCGACGACTTCGCAACCGACGTCTGCGATGTTCGAATCCGTCTTTGCGCCGGTGGCCGAAGCCGGCGACGACATCCTGTGCATCACCATCTCGTCGCAGCTTTCCGGAACGCTGAATTCCGCCAAGGCCGCGGCAGTTTCGTTTCCGCAAGCGCGTATCGTTGCGTACGATTCGCAAAGCGTCGCGGGCGGTTTAGGAATGATGGTGCTGTACGCTCGAGAGTTGGCCGCCGCCGGCGCGACGATCGACGAGATCGTGGCCGCATTGGATCGCTGGCGCGCGTC
>JBDTKL010000179.1:0-11216 GCA_039935355.1 Candidatus Tumulicola sp. | reverse complement strand
AATTTCGCGCGATGGGGCACGTGGAACGACATCGGCTACACGGCCTGGTATCACCAAGATCAAGCCGGCTTTCCGACCGGGTCGCCGTTTCGCTTAGCGTACGTTCCCTACGAGCTGAACTCGTTTTTCGTGCAGTTGCCGACGGTGTTGACGGGGTTTCCATACCTGCGCCCCGAGATGACGGGCGTCGCGCTCACGTGGACGTCGCCGGCGCTAATCCTCGCTTTTTTCGCTCGCGGGCCGCGGCGTTGGGTTGTCGCGTTGTGGATCCTAACGATCCTCGCAGCGGTTCCAAGTTTTCTCTACTACGTCAACGGTTTCGCACAGTTCGGAATGCGGCACGCGCTCGACTTCGAGCCGTTCTTGATCGCTTTGATAATGTTGGCCGTACGCGATCGTTTTGCACGTTGGGGGTACGCCCTGATTGCGTATTCGATCTTCGCCGGCTTGTGGGGTTGCTGGTTCTGGCATGTGTACGTGCGCCCGGCGTGAACTCGTACGAACGCATCGTGGAGGGCTCGAGTGGTAACTGCTAATCTAAATGTTCGCGCTCTATTTTTGGCCGCCGGAGCGTTGCTGCTCGTGGGCGTCGATCCCCCGCCGCCCCCCGCTTCGGCCGCGCCGGTCGTGACGCCGGCACCGGTCTCGAACGCTAGTCCCGTCCCGGCGCCGATTGCTACACCCGCGGTCGTAATGCTCCCGCCGGATGCGTTACCGCAAATACTGTGGATCGGGCTGAGCTCGACCATCCCGCACGCCGGCGACTCGCTCGCAGTCACCGTTTTGGCCTCATCGAACGTAGCGAGCGTCGAACTTCGAGTCGGAGGTTACGGCATGAGCATGAGCAAAACCGACGGCGGGCATTTCGAGTCGACCTCACAGGTGCCGAGCCTTCCGTTTTTCATGAACCATAACGTCACGTTGCAAATCATCGCTCGCAACTCCGCCGGCATTTCGATCGAGCAAGACGTTGCGATTCAAGTACGGTAGAACCGGATTGGAGGCGTTCGTGATACCATATTTTCAAGTGTTCGATATGATCGAATCGCTGCGGTTTTACTGCGGCGTGCTCGGCTTCGAAGTCATATTTTCAAGCCCGGAGGTCGACACGCGCGAAGGCCGCTTCTCGCATTTCGTACGACTGCGGTTCGGCGACGCCGAGCTGATGCTCAATACGACGTACGACTCGAACGAGCGTCCCGAGCTGCGCGACGTCGCGCGATGGGCGGGACACGCGGATGTAGCGCTGTATATCGACTGCACCGACGTCGACGCGTTGCACGCAGAGACAGCAGGCCGGGGTTGCACCGCGCCGCCGCCGCGCGTGACGCCATGGGGAACGAGATCGTTCCAGACGATCGATCCGGACGGCTATCGTTTGACGTTTAGCTCGCTCTTGACAGAACGTGCGCCGTTGGATACTATGCCGGAATGACCGCTCACCCGTTCGCCAACACGCCGTTCCTGAACCTCGGACAACGTCCGGGCAACTTCGCTATGGGCTGACGTCGGAACGCACTCACTGTTGTGAGGCCCGGCGGAATGCCGGGCCTTTTTTTTTACCTTGCGGTCGTTTGGAGCATATCGTGCAAATATTCGAAGGGAAGTACGTGCCAATCAAGGCGTGGATCGACGGCGTCGAGTTCGATAGACAGCGCCCGCGAACAAGTGCAAAACCTCACGCGTCTCCCGTTCGTGTTCAAGCACGTTGCGGTGATGCCGGACGTGCACATGGGCCGCGGCGCCACCGTTGGAAGCGTTATCGCAACGACCGGAGCCATCATACCGGCGGCGGTCGGTGTCGATATCGGTTGCGGCATGATCGCGCAACGGACGTCGCTCACCGCGTCGGACCTTCCGGATGACCTGTCGGATCTGCGGTCGCGCATCGAGGCGGCCGTTCCGCACGGCCGCACCGATAACGGCCAGCGCAACGATACGGGCGCGTGGCAGACGCAACCTCCAGAGGTTGTGAGCGATGCGTGGAGCCGTCTCGATCCAGCGTTTCGCGCCATCGTCGAGAAGCATCCACGCGTCAGCCATCGGCGAACGCTCGGGCACTTGGGCACGCTCGGCACGGGCAACCACTTCATCGAGATCTGTCTCGACGAAGAGCAGCGAGTGTGGGTGATGCTGCACAGCGGTTCGCGCGGCGTTGGTAACTTGATCGGTACCTACTTCATCGAGTTGGCCAAGGCCGACATGCGGCGCTACTTCGTGAACTTGCCGGATGAAGATCTGGCATATTTGCCCGAAGGGACGCAGCATTTCGACGACTACGTTACGGCCGTTCATTGGGCTCAGGACTATGCGCTGACGAACCGCAGCATCATGTTAGGGCGCGTGCTCGATGCGATGAAGGAAGAGATCGGTGTAGATCTCGTCACCGATGAGGCGGCGGTGAACTGCCATCACAACTACGTCGCTCGTGAATCGCACTTCGGCAAGAACGTACTCGTTACGCGTAAAGGCGCGGTGCGGGCACGCGAGGGCGATCTCGGCATCATTCCGGGCTCGATGGGTGTGAAATCGTTCATCGTTCGCGGTAAGGGCAACCGCGATTCGTTCACGTCGTGTTCGCACGGCGCCGGCCGGCGAATGTCACGAACCGCTGCGAAGAAGCGCTTTACCATTGCCGAACACGAAGCGGCAACGTACGGCGTCAATTGTCGAAAAGACGCCGGGGTGATCGACGAAACGCCTGGGGCTTACAAGAGTATCGACGCCGTCATCGAGGCCGAACGAGACTTGATCGACGTCGTCCACACTCTCAAGCAAGTCGTGTGCGTGAAGGGGTGAAAGAACCCGCGGGGTTCGGAGAGGGCGTCGGTTGGCGCCCTCTCGCTTTTTCTGACCGAGGGAACGTTTTTTCGCGTT
Organism: Candidatus Tumulicola sp.; assembly: GCA_039935355.1. Classification (GTDB taxonomy): domain Bacteria; phylum Vulcanimicrobiota; class Vulcanimicrobiia; order Vulcanimicrobiales; family Vulcanimicrobiaceae; genus Tumulicola. The sequence goes on along the minus strand of JBDTKL010000179.1, from coordinate 8,339 downwards.
TACGCCTTCAGGCGTCGGATCCAATCTTGTATGAGCGAGCGCACGGAAGAACGTTGCGTCAGCGACGTCAGCATGTCGCCCGCGTTGAATCTGCTCCGGAGTCGCGCGAGCGGGCGGTCGAGAGTCGCGTCCATCATCCGTCCGACGTCTTGGGCGCAAACGTCCGCTTCACGTTTGATCGATTGCGTATCGATTTCAAACGGAATGCGAGCCAATTCAGCGCACCCGCGTCGGCGCCGGCATGGGCATCGGCACGCCGCCGATGTTCGGGCGCACGCGCATTGGCTCGGGTCCCGACGGCGGCACGGGAGGTACTTCCGCGCCGTTGTAGCCGGACACCCAGTACCGCGATGCAAGCATGTAGGCGACGCAGTCGTTGTATGCTTCGCACTCGTTCTGGATGGTGAAGCAGCGAACGATCCACATCGGCACCGTGATGAACAGGCCGACGCCGGTAAAGAGGGCGATCGACATCAAGACACCGCGAGCGTAGTTGCCCAGGTAGTACGATTCGCCGCCGACGACTCCGAGCACGAGCGTCAGCACGAACGCGAGAGCCGGGTCCTTGGCGTAGCGTTGATATTCGTAGGCGAATGTGGGTTGCGCTTCGTGGCGCATCCCGGCGGCGAGCATCTGGGCATACGGTGTCACGTTTGTTGTCCTCCACTCCACTCCACTCATCTCTACGGCTGGAAGCGCCGCGTGTTTCAGCCCGAGCCCGTCGCCGCAGCGAGACGGTCGTAAGCGGGGCGGAGGGCGGCCGGATCGGTCAGCGGCGGCCCGCAGGCGGAATCGGTGCAGGCATAGGCTGCGGGCACCGGCGACGCCGGCAAGCCGGCCTTAGCGGCGGCCTCGGGCGGTACGGTTCCGACTGCTGCCAGCGCCGGCAGCCGGCTCGCCGCCTCGCGAAAGTCGTCGGTTTCTTTTGGGCTGCCGACGATGCGAACGGCATAGTGCAGGCTCGTCAATCGGCGGACCGCCCGCGCGTAGGCCGCTGCGAACGACCCGGCTTGGAGCCAGGCGGGTGCAAAAAGTTTGAGGGTGCGGACGGCAGCGCTTCGATACGCGTCGTCGTGGGTGAGCGCGGAGAGCCGCAACAAGGTCTCGGCAAGAACGCCGTTATCGGCGATCGGCCGATCGTTGCGATCCAGGCGGCCGATCGTTTCTTCAATGTCGATGCGATCGTAGAAACCACCGTCCGGGGCCTGAAAGCGCGCGAGCAGTCGATCGGCGATGTCACGCGCTCGCGCGAGGAACCGCCCTTCGCCGGTGATCTCGTGCGCATCGATCGACGCGCGGAGGTACGCGACTTGGTCGGTGAGTAACCCGCGCACCTCGGGTGTCGCGCCCGGGCGCAAAACGTGATACGCAAGACCGTCGGCATCGACGAGCCGTTCGGCGACCGCATCCAACGTTTGGCAGCCTTCCCGCACGAGCAGTTCGTCGTCGAGCGCGCGGCCCGCGAACAACAGCGCACCGGCTAATCCACACGTCCAATTCGTATACGAGGTTCGGTCGACGAACGGCACCTCGCGTTCGCGCCGCTCTTCTAACGGGAGTTCGAAATACGCTTCGTCGGCATCTTGGCTGCCGGCGAAAAGCGCCGTTTGTGGATCGCGCAGCGTCGCGCGCACGAAGCGAATCGACGACACCAATGCGGCGCGAATGTCTGGCGCCGGCGCGAGCGTTTCGAGTTGCGCCAGCACGCGCAACAAACCGCCGTGGTCTTCGGCCATTTTTTCGAAATGGGGCACGGACCAATCGCGCGTCGTCGAATAGCGGAAAAAACCACCCTCGACGTGATCGTACGTTCCGCCGCGCGCCATGCCGAGTAGCGTTTCTGCGAGCATGTCGTAACAGCGCCGGTCGTCCGCCGCACGCCATTCGAGCAACAAAAACTCGAGCAACTCGGGTTGCGGAAACTTCGGAGAGTCGCCGAAACCGCCAAACTCCGCATCGAAGTTTCCGGCCATCGCGTCCGCTAAGCGCTTGGGACTCGAAGCGTCGATTTCAGCGTCGGCTCCCCCTGCTGCGAATTGCGGTGACGGCGGTGCCTCGCGTTCGGCGATCGTCCCCTTGTTCGTCGCATAGAAATTGGCGATCTCTTCGAGCGCGCGATTGAGCTGCTGCGGCGGCAGATAGGTGGTGCCGGTCAAAATCTGGCCGTCGGGCGCGAGGAAGGCGGTCGTCGGCCAACCACCCATGTTATAGCGCGCGTTGACGTCCGGGCGGCGATCGTTATCGATTCGAACCGGAACGTAGCGCTGGTTAATCGTTGCGATGGCGGTCGAATCGGAATACGACGTTTCATCCATCACGTGGCACCAGTGGCACCAAACTGCCGAAATCGATAGCAGTATCGGCTTATCTTCGGCGCGCGCGCGATCGAAGGCGGCGGCGCCCCACGACATCCACGCGATTTCGTTCGCGCGATTCGGTCGCTGCGAGAAACGAAACTCACTCATCGTCGGCTCCCCGTACAAAAGATGTTGCATAAAAAATTGCTACCGGTGTGAAAACGGCGAGCGCGACGATTCCCGCGGTTTCGAAGCGCAAGCACGCGGCGAGTGCAAAGACCGCGGCAAACGCGATGCCGATGGCGGCATAGCGTCGATGAACTCCCGGCGTCATGCCATACACTTGGCCGTCGTAATAGCCGGCAGTCGCGGCACTGCGTCGCCAAGCGACTGCCGACAACGCGATCGCCAAGACGAAACCGGCCACGCTCCACACGATGCTCTGTTGTTACCCCGATACGTCCGGCGCCTTGCGGTGCGGGTAGGCCGCGGTCCTCGCGTCGAAACCGCCACCATGCCGTCGGCCAAGAAAACATCGAGCGGCGCCCGCCCCGGATCGCTCGAGCTGTACAACAAGAAACGCGATTTCAAGCTGACGCCGGAACCCAGCGGTAAGAAGGCGCGCTCGGCCAAGCAGTTGCGATTCGTCGTGCAGATGCATCACGCGTCGCGGCTGCATTACGACTTCCGGCTCGAAGCCGACGGCGTCTTGGCCTCGTGGGCCGTGCCCAAAGGGCCGACGCTCAAGCCGCTCGACCGGCGGCTGGCGATGCACGTCGAGGACCATCCGATGGATTACCGGACGTTCGAGGGCAACATTCCATCGGGCCAGTACGGGGCCGGCAGCGTGATCGTGTGGGACGAGGGCACCTACGAACTTGCCGAAGGCGACGATCCCGCGACCGAAATCGCGAACGGCAAGATCAAGTTCATCATGCACGGTCACAAATTGAACGGCGAGTTCACGCTCGTTAAGATCAAGGCGCGCGAAGGCGAACACGGCGAACCGTGGCTGCTGCTGAAAGATCGCGACGAACACGCCGATGAGAAATACGATCCGGTCGGTCACCCGGAATCGGTGAAGACCGGCAAGACGCTCGACGACGTCGCCGGCGATGCCAAAGCGAAAATCTGGAATTCGAAACCAAAAGCCGGCCATTCTGCCGCACCCAAACGCCCGCAACGCGTGAAGCGCGACCCGCTTCCGAAGCTCAAATCGGTGATGCTCGCGACGCTGGTCGAGGAGGCGTTCGACGACGACGATTGGTTATTCGAAATCAAATGGGACGGCTACCGCGCGCTCTGCGCGGTCGACGAAGACGGCGCGCTGACGATGCAGTCGCGGAACGACATCGATTTGCTGGCTCGCTTTCCGGCACTAGGCGACGTCGCGGAGGCGTTCAACAGCGCACCCATCATCGTCGACGGCGAGATCGTAAGCCTCGATGACGAGGGACGTTCTTCGTTCCAACGATTGCAAGAGGCGCAAAAAACGCCGCGCGACCTCACATTCGTCGCGTTCGACCTGATCTATGCCGACGGTCGCGATCTCCGCAAGACGCCCCTAGAAGAGCGGAAGGCGTTGTTGGAACGGTCGATTCGCAAGAACGAGCGAGTCTTATACTCGCAGCACGTCGTCGGCACCGGGCGCGAATTCTACGAAGCGGCTGCCGAGAGGGGCTTGGAGGGCATCGTCGGCAAGCGCCGCGATTCCACGTATCAAGAGCGGCGATCGCGCGACTGGGTGAAGATCAAAGCGCAGCACGAGCAAGAGTTCGTGGTCGGCGGATGGACCGATCCGCGGAACAGCCGCGTCGGTTTCGGTTCGCTGCTGTTGGGCGCATACGAGGGAAAGAAGTTACGCTACACCGGACACGTCGGGACGGGTTTTTCGCAGAAGCTACTCAAAGAGTTGCACGCCCGGCTCGTGAAGATCGCGCGCGACACGTTGCCGTTCGATACCAAGGTCGACAGTAACATGAAGCCGCATTGGGTCGAGCCGCAGATCGTCGTGCAAGTGCGTTTTACGGAATGGACGCGCGACATGCTGCTTCGGCACCCGGCGTTTCTGGGCGAACGCATCGACAAAAAAGCCGCGAACGTGAAACTGGAAATGCCGAAGCCGCAAGCGCGAAAACGTTCGTAGCGCTTACATTCCGGACGCGCGCAACTGTTCCGCGGTGTACACCATCGGTACGTTGTTCGGCGTTAGGATCCGGGTGATATCGCGAAAGATGACGGTGGCAACGCCCTCCGGCGGCTTTTCGGCCTGGTACGTTGTCCAGGCAACGATCGTGATGCCGCTTTGTGGAGAGTAATAGTCGGCGGTATTGTAACCGGGCAGTGCGCCGGTGTAGCCGAACCAGCCGGCGCTGCAGTTGATGCCTAAACCAAACGCGGTATTCCCGAGAAACTGTTGCATTCCGATATCGGACGATAGCCCGAAGGACCGCCGGTTCTCCCGGTGGCGTACAGCACGATCCACCGCCTGACATCGGCCATGTCGGAAATCATCTCGCCGGCCGATCCCATAAACCGTACCGGGACCGTATTGCTGACGTCGGCCCAGTTGCGTTGCGCGTCGAGTTCGTATCCGCGCGCCCACGGTTCGGGCATCGTTTCGGTTTGCGGATAACTCGTGTGCGCCAAACCGAACGGCTGCAACAGGCGTTTGCGGATTTGATTGCCGACGCTATCGTTCGTAACGCTCTCGATAATGAGGCCGAGCAGCAAATAGTTGGTATTGCTGTAATGGTAGCCTTTGCCGGGTGCAAAATACGGCTTTTGCTGCACGGCCCAGCGGATCAGCATGCGGGAATCGAAGTTGGCCGGGACTTTCATCTGCAGCCGTTCGAATTGCGGTGTGCTGAAGGCTTCGAATAATCCGCTGCGCATATTGCACAATTCGCGGACCGTGATATTTCTGGCGTTCGGTACGTTCACCCCGAGGGTAAAGCGGCGTAATGGGTCGTCGAGGCCGAGTTTCTTTTCCGCGATCAACTGCAGTAGAACGCTTACGACGAACGTTTTGGTGTTGCTGCCGATGCGAAAATGGTCGTCGATCGACAACGGCCGTTTCGTGGCGAGGTCGGCGTATCCAAAGGCACGAGTAAACGCGTGACCGGATCGGTCCCAGACGCCGATAAGCACGCCCGGCAGCGGCTGGCGTCCGCCGAAACGAACGCGGTCGCGCTCGACGGCGGAGACGATCGCCGACCGCACAGCAGAACTCGTAATCGACGGTGCGGGGTCGGCTGCGACGTATGCAGCGTGCGATAACGCTAGCAACAACAGGCCGAAAGCGGCGGCCGGCGTCCGTATGCTCGGATGCTTCACGGGCAAGCCTTCGGTAACGGTAGGACGTTTTCCCCAGGGGCGCGCATCAGCCGGGTATCGTGAGCGCCGCCATACGAACGACGATCGAGGTCGGGTCGCGCAAAGTGACCGTATCGAATCTGGATAAGGTGTTGTGGCCGCGCGACGGTTACACCAAAGGCGACCTGATCGCGTACTATCGCGCGGTCGCGTCGACGATCGTTCCGTATCTCAAAGAGCGGCCGTTAACGTTGCAGCGCTATCCGGACGGAGTGGACGGTCCGTCGTTCTTCGAAAAGAGCTTGCCGAAAGGCGTTCCGGATTGGGTCGATCGCGTGACGACGTCCGCATCGGAAGGCGGTAAGAAGGTAACGTACGTCGTTTGTAACGACGAGCCGACGCTTGTGTACGCAGCCAACTTGGCATCGATTCCTTTGCACGCATGGACGTCGCGCGCGGAAACCCTCGATGAGCCCGACTTCGTTTTCTTTGACATCGACGCTGGCGACGAATGTACGCTCAAAACGCTGGCTACCGTAACGCTTGCGATGCGCGACGCGCTCGACGGCATCGGATTGCAATCGTTGGTGAAGACGTCGGGCGGAATGGGGCTGCATGTATTCGTGCCGCTCGCCGACGGTTATTCTTATGAAAGTGCCAAGCTGTTCGCCGAACTGATCGCCCGGCACGTTGCCTCCGGTCTCGGCGAACAGGTTACGCTCGAACGCTCGATCGCCAAACGCCATCCAGCGGCCGTCTATCTCGACTACGTCCAAGTTGGCCGCGGCAAAACGTACGTCGTTCCTTACAGCGTCCGCGCTCGAGATACGGCACCGGTCTCCACGCCGCTTGAGTGGGGCGAGGTTGAAGCCCTGGCCCGTAAACGCGGGGCCATCGTTCCGGCAGATGAGTTCGCCAAGTTTACGATCGCGACGACGCCCAAGCGCCTCGCGGCCAAAGGCGACCTTTGGGCAGCCAACGCCTGGAAAAAGCAGCGCTTGGAACCGGCCATCGAAGCGGCGCAGGGCGAATGGACCGTGGGAAAGAGCGCCCAAAAGCCGGCGCGGCGTAAGCGAGCAGGTTAATCGGGCTTTCGCTGGAGCCAATCACCACTTTCGGTGCGCACGAGCGTCGTCGAACCGATCGTCATCGTGCTGCCGGGATTATGGTCGACGAATTCGACAAGTTGCTCGGCGAACCAGAGCGTCCGTTCGTCGTCGTCAAAATCAACCTGGATGGCGAAATCTTCGGCGGGATTACCGACCACTTCGACCCCCGAAGAAGATGGCGTCGTTTGCCCGTACACCTGGCCAACCTTGCCGGCCACGCCCAGTTTTTCGGTTTCCGGCGAGTGCACCATGCGCACCCGGTCACCGAACTGAATTGGCGAATTCTCAAGCTTCGGGCTGGTCGTTATCGCTTTAATGCCGAGCTTTTCACGTAGCCACGGGAGCAACGCGCGGCTGAATACGTCCTCTAGGCGCATCGGCTGTATTTCGAGGCTCAGCTAGTGACCCCCGGCGAGCCAAGGATGGTCGAGCAAGCGAGGGACGGAGGCCGGCAAGCGGGTAGAATAGTCGGACTATGGCGCACGCGATTTGGTCCGGTTCTATCAACTTCGGCTTGGTGACCATTCCGGTCAAGGTCTTCACCGCCGTTAAGTCCGATGATCTCTCGTTCAACATGCTGCACGCGAAGGACGAAGGTCGTATTAAGTACGAGCGCGTCTGCAGCGTCGACGGAAAGCCCGTGCCTTGGGACGAGATCGTCAAGGGTTACGAATACGAAAAGGGCGAGTACGTCATCCTCACCGACGACGATTTCAAGAAGGTCAATCCCGAGGCTACGCAATCGGTCGATATTCTCGAGTTCGTCGAACTCGATCAGATCAACCCGATGTTTTTCGACAAGCCGTATTATCTCGAGCCGACCAAACAAGGGAAGCACGCGTACGCGCTCTTGCGCGAAGCGCTGTCGACCAGCAAACGCGTGGCGATCGCGCGCGTGGTGATACGAACCAAGGAATACATCGCCGCCGTCAAGCCGTTGGGCGACGCGCTCGTGCTCGAGCTGATGCACTGGGCCGACGAGATCGTCGACACCGGGACGCTCGAGTTACCCGATAGCGAAAAACTTCCGGAAGCCGAAATGAAAATGGCGAAAATGCTGATCGACGCCATGAGCGTCGAAGCGTTCGAACCGGAGAAATTTACGAACAAATATCACGACGAACTGCTCGCAATGATCGACGCTCGCGTCAACGGCAAAGAACTGCCGCAACCCAAGAAGGCACCGGCGCGCTCGAAGGTCGTCAACCTCATGGACGTGCTCGCGAAGAGCTTGGAAGAAAGCAAGAAACGCCGAGCTGGTGCTTCGAGCGAAGATGCCGACGAAGGCGAACGCGAGCGTCCGGCTCGCGGCGGCCGCAGAAAGAGAACTGCGGCGTAGTCAGCGCCTCGCCGGAACCAACCGCGAACCGAGTACCACGAGCGGTGCCAGCGTGAGCAAAAACGTCAGATGATACCACAGCGGTAGGCGCGCCCCGATTTGCACGTGCACGGGCAGGAAGAATGCGAGCAAAATGAGGCCGACGATCCACGGGGCGACGTTGCTCGACGGTGCGATCAGTCGCACGATTGCGCCCGCGATCAACGACGTCACGGCCGCGATCGATAGCCGCGCAATCTTCATCGTGAGCGTAAATGTCAACGCGTGCTCGACGCTCGC
>JBDTKL010000178.1:0-2918 GCA_039935355.1 Candidatus Tumulicola sp. | reverse complement strand
AGAGACGATTTCGCTGTTATAACACGCCTGCGTCGAAGACGCAGGCACCGCCGATCCAGGTCTGTAGAACGCGGCAATCGGTAAACGAAGCGCCGTCGAACGGGTCGCGGTCCAGCACGACAAAGTCGGCGTTCAGACCGGCGCGCAGGTCGCCCGTCTCGTGTTCGGCGTATCCAAAACGCGCCGCATTTACGGTGTACATCGCGAGCGCGGCGTGCCGCGATAGACGTTCGGATGGTTGATGATGATCGACGGCGGCTTGCATTCCGGCAAACGGATCGAGCTCGCATACCGGGCTGTCGGATCCCCCGCACAGCATCGCGCCGGCCCGCTCGATACGCGCCAACGCGTTCATCGAACGCGTTCGTTCGACGCCCAAACGCCGTTCGTACAACTCGTCGCTACCTCCCCACGCCGCGTCGAACTGCGGCTGCATCGACAACGCGATCCCTAACCGCGCGCAGGTTTCGATGTGCTCGTCCGACGCCAGTTCGAAATGTTCGATGAAGTGACGACAGCCGTTGCCCGACGGCCGATCGTCGAGCACTCGACGCCACACCCGTAGAGCTTGATCGATCGCCTCGTCGCCGATGGCATGCACGCCGGCCGCGATGCCGAGCCGGTCGGAAGATTCGAAATACTCGAACAGTCCGTCATCGTCGAAGCGTAACGCGCCGGAACCACCGCCGCAGTAGGGCGCCGACATCGCGGCCGTACCGCTCCCGATCGACCCATCCAAGAAGACGTCGCCGCCGACGTACGGCAAACCGAAGGAACGCGCCAATTCCGGATCGGGTTCGCAAATCTTCGAATGCACGTTGGCCGGGAGCGCGCGCATCGCAGCCACTTCGGCCGCATAGTCTTCGCGCGCAAAACCCACGAGCTGCGCGTGCAGATGCGCCACGCCGCGCGAAAGCGCGAAATCGACCGCGCGACGCTCGGATGCTCGCCGTACTTCGAGCGGCGTGCGTTCGGCAAACCGCGCTTGTGCGCGCCAGTTCGCGTCTTGCGTTAAGCGGCCGGTCGGAACACCGTCGTCGTTACGTTCGATACCCTCGACGCCGCTCGGCAACTCGAGCCATTGCAACGTGCGTGCGTTAACAATGCTCGAATGCGAGTCGATTCGTGTGAGCATCGCGATGCGATCGGAATGAAACCGCTCGAGCGCGGTCGCATCGGCCGCCCCGTCGGGCCACACCGCGTCGTCGTAGCGTCCTCCCACAACGATACCGCCGTCGACCGGAAGTCGTTCGACCGCTTCGTGCAAGGCGCGATTGGAACGCACGCGCGAAAGGTCGCGCAGGCCGCTCAGATAGCCGGAAGCGGCGAGATGGACGTGACAATCGGCCAGCGCCGGCATGATGATCGCTCCACCGACGTCGACGCGGAGCGCGCCTAACCCGGCCGGGTCGTCTCCGACGGCGACGATGCGATGCCCGTCGATGACAATATTTCGACTGCACGCGAAGCTGCGCGACGGAGCATCGAATGAATACACACGCGCATTATGGAAGAGCCGCACGTGGTTACGGTACGATGAAAGCGTCGAAGCTACTGCTCGGCCTCTGCGCCGGAGTGACGGCGGGCTATACGCTCGTGCGAACGGTGCAAGCCATCCGAGAGTACCAACGCCCTTCGCCCGCGGTCGAGCGCGATGCCCGAGCCTATGCCGAGTATCGCCGCGCCCTCGACGTTGCAGGGACCGTTCGAGGCCTCGCCAGCGCGTATTTGTTCGCGTACGGCGCGCCCGGTCGCTTGACCGATCGTGCGACGGCGTTCGCCCCGCCGTGGCTGCGCCCGGCATTATTCTCCGTGCCGATCGTGACCGTATCTTCGTTGCTCGATTTGCCGATCTCGTTCGTCGAAAGCTATACGCCCGAGCGGCGCTACGGTTTGAGCGATCAGTCGATTGCGGCCTGGCTCGAAGAATACTTGAAAGGCACCGCGCTGTCGGCCGCATTCTCGGCGCTGCTTCTGAGCTTATTCGGTATCGCGGTCCGGCACGCGCCTCGCACCTGGCCGCTGGTAGCCGCCGCCGGCACGCTGCCGCTATTAGTCGTCATGAACCTGGTCGTTCCGCTCTGGATACTTCCGATGTTCAATAAATTCGTGCCGCTCGACGGACCGCTCGAACATCGGTTGCGCAAGCTTGCCGGACGTTATGGTGCCGCCACGGCCGAAATACTGCGTATGGATATGAGCCGCCAGACGCGCAAAGCGAACGCCTTCGTTACCGGCGTTGGTGGAACGCACCGTATCGTGCTCGGCGACACCCTGATCGATGCGTTCACGCCCGACGAAGTCGAGTTTGTCGTCGCGCACGAACTCGGCCACTACGTCACCAAAGATACCTGGCGTCTCATCGCCGTTTCGGAACTGATGGCCGCCATATTATTGTTGTGGGCGCAACGCGCGACCCCGGTTCGCGAGCGGGCGAGGATGCGCAAACGGCCGATTTTATTGGCGCGCTTCGTCGTCACGATGAGCGCGGCGTCGCAACTGTTGCGACCGTTATTGCTGGCGTTCTCGCGTTCGCGCGAGTGGGCAGCCGACGATTTCGCACTCGAGGCAACCGGCGACGCCGCGAGCGGCGCAGCCGCGTTATCGCGCTTGCGCGACCAGAATCTGGCCGACGACGCACCGCCGCGCTGGTACGAGTTGCTGTTCGGGTCGCATCCCGCGCTCAAGGACCGCATCGCGAAGTTGGAGGCTGCGGAGCGTTAGCTTCCGCGTAACCATTGCGAAGGTCGTGTGCGTTCCGCGAAGGTTTCTCCGCGCAGCTCGGCTCGTAGTTCTCCGAAGGTTCCGAAGCCCTGCGCGAACGCATCGTGCTTGTGGATCGATTCGTCGTTCACTTGCCGAGCCGAAACGTATGCATCGTCGCCGAGATCGCCGTACATGTCGAGCGTCGCCGCGAG
>JBDTKL010000177.1:0-3517 GCA_039935355.1 Candidatus Tumulicola sp. | reverse complement strand
ACGAACGGAACGAGCTAGTGGGTCCGGCATTTCTCGAACAGGCGCTGCAAGCGTTGCGCAACATCGTTGCGATCGTTCGTTCTGCCGGAGGCGGCCCCGAGCATCTGGTGCGGCTGACGTGGTACGTGGTTGATTGCGGTGAGTACCGCGAGGCGATGCAAGCGTTGGGCGCTGGTTATCGCGAGATCATCGGCTCTAACTTTCCAGCGATGACGCTGGTGCAGGTTGCGGCGTTACTCGAGCAGGGTGCTCGAGTTGAGATTGAGGCGACCGCGGTGCTGCCGCAAGGCGGCGCTTCGTGAAGCCCTCATTTTGCACCGTAGGGAAAACGGACTAAGTCTAGTCCACTCGTTCACATAAACGTTACGCAAACTTAACCGTTTTTGCGTCTGTTTTGAGTCAAAATGGCCGGCGTCAGGTCTCACTCGCTGGAAACCAGGGCCGAGCGCGACGATCGCTAGCGTTCTGAACACAAAAATGCGTTTCCAAAACGTGAAATGGTGGACTTAGTCTAGTCCGAAATTCGTAGCGTCGAAAAATAACCGCTATCAGAGCGGGCCAAGGTCTGGAACGATTATGGATTAGCGATCGCGCAGCTTGTAGCGCTGGACCTTTCCGGTTTCGGTGCGCGGGAGTTCGCTTACAAACTCGACCTCGCGAGGCGCTTTGAACGGGGCGATTCGGGCGATGCAAAACGCGCGCAGCTCGTCGACTTTCTCGGGACCGGCTTCGGCCGGATCGGCGAGCACGACGAAGGCTTTTACGATCTGCGTTTCTTTCACGTCGTCGCGTTTGCCGACGACGGCGACTTCTTTCACGCCGTCGTGTGCGAGCAGCGCTTGTTCGACTTCCGGTCCCGAAATGTTATACCCGGCGGAAACGATCATGTCGTCGGTGCGCGCGACGTACCACAAGTAGCCATCGTCGTCCATGCGATAGGCGTCGCCCGGATAGTTCCAGCCGTTGCGAACGTAGGTGGTTTGGCGATCGTCGGCCAGGTATTTACAACCGGTCGGACCTTTGACCGCCAGCCGTCCAACGGTTCCGTTTGGGATGCGGTTGCCGTCGTCGTCGTGCACTTCTGCAACGTAGCCGGGCACGGCGCGTCCGGTGCAGCCTGCACGAACGTCCGAGTCGGGCGAGCCCACAAAGATGTGCAGCATTTCGGTGCTGCCGATGCCGTCGAGAATGCGCAAGCCGGTCGCCGCGTGCCACCCTTCCCATACCGGCTTGGGAAGAGTCTCGCCGGCGGAAACGCAGCGCCGTAAGGACGACAAATTGCGCTGTGGCACGTGCGCGGTCATCGCGCGATAGGCGATTGGCGCGGTGAACAGCGTCGTGACGCCATACGTCTCGATCGCGTCCAATAACTCGGCTGGGCCGGCCCTTTCAATTAATAGCGTGGCGGCGCCGGCATACAACGGAAACAACACGTGACCGCCCAACCCGAACGTAAACGCCATCGGGGCACTTCCGCAAAACAGATCGTCCGCGTCGGGCTGCAAGACGTGTGCGCCGTACGAATCGCACGTCGCGAGGATGTCGCGATGAAAGTGCATCGCGGCCTTCGGCTTGCCGGTGGTTCCCGAGGTGAACGCGATCAACGCGACGTCCTCGGCGGCAGTTTGAACGTTGTCGAAACGATCCGGCGCGCGTTGCATGAGCGTTTCAAGCTCTTCGTCCGCGCCTCCAAAAAATACGGTCGTCAGATCGTCCACGCCTTCGGCAGCGGTCGCGAGCTCGTCTTGCAAGCGCCGATCGCAGAGTGCCAGCTTCACATGCGCGGTCTCGATCATTACGCGAAGCTCGCTGCTGCGATACAACGGCATCGTGGTTAACACGACGCCGCCGGCCTTCAGAACGGCAAACCAGCAGGCCGCGAGCATCGGCGTATTCGACGCGCGCAACAGAACACGGTTGCCCGGAACGAGGCCATAGTGATCGACCAAGACGTTCGCGATGCGGTTGGCGGTGGACAGCAGCTCGGCGTAGGTCCAGGTTGCACCGGGAGAGACGATACAGCGGCGATCGCCGCGCCCCGCTGCCACATGGCTGTCGAGTAGCGCATCGACGCAGTTCAGGCGCTCGGGATAGCGCATCTCCGGAAGGTCGAAGCGCAGCTCTGGCATCAGTTCGCTCGGCGGCAAGCGGTCTTCGGCAAACGTATCGATGTGGGCGGTCACCAGCATCTTAGGCTTCGAGCACGCTGCGAGCGATGACCAGTTGCTGCACCTCGCTGGCGCCTTCGTAAATGCGCAGGGCGCGTACGTCGCGATACAAGCGCTCGACGATCGAACCGCGCGTCACGCCTAAACCGCCGAAGAGTTGTACGGCGCGGTCGCAAATGCGCGAGGCGGCTTCGGTCGCGAACCATTTGGCCATCGCCGCCTCACGGGTGACGCGCGCCGCGCCGTTGTCCTTTGTCCAGGCAGCACGGTAGATCAACAGCGATGCGGCATCGAGCTCGGTCGCCATGTGCGCCAGCGACGACTGCGTGAGTTGCAAAGCGCCCAACGGCGCGCCGAACAGCTTGCGCTCGCGTGCGTGAACGACGCTCTCGTCGAAGGCACGGCGTGCCATACCGACGGCGGCCGCACCAACCGTACTGCGAAAAACGTCGAGGGTCGCCATCGCTATTTTGAATCCGTCGCCTTCGGCGCCGAGCCGCGCCCGTTCGGGTACGCGAACGCCACGAAACGACACCGCAGCCAACGGATGCGGCGCGATCGTTTCGATCGGTTCGCCCGGTTCGACGCCCGGCGTTTCGGCATCGACTGCGAAGGCGGATAGGCCCTTGGCACCCGGACCGCCGGTGCGCGCGAATACCACGTATACGCCGGCTAATCCAGCGTTGGAAATCCACATTTTTTCGCCGTCGATCACGTACGCGTCGCCGTCGCGAACCGCAACCGTTTGCAAGGCAGCAACGTCGGAGCCGGCCTCGCGTTCGGAAAGCGCGAACGCCGGAATCAGTTCGCCCGTCGCGACGCGGCCGAGATAGCGCGCGCGCTGCTCGGCATTTCCGAACAACGAAACGGGTCCGATGCCGAGGCCCTGCATCGCGAAGGCAAAATCGCCCAACGCGGAACGATAGCCGAGATGCTCGCGCGCGACACACAACGTGCGGACGTCGACGGCTTTACCATCGTTTGGCACGCAGCAGCGCAGTAATCCGGCCGCACCTAGCGCGCGAACCCAGGCCGCGCACGTTTCGGCCGGACGCGCTTCGTCGTCCTCGATTTCGACGTCTTGTGCGAAGGCTGCAACGCGTTCGGCGAAGGCACGATGTTCGTTGCCGAAAAAGGGCCAGTCGTAACGCCCGGCGCTCATCGGCCTTTCCACTCCGGCGCCCGCTTTTCGATAAAGGCTTCGTACGCCTCGCGAAAATCCGCCGTTTGCATGCAGCGCGCCTGCGCACGAGCTTCGGAATCGATCGCGTCGTTCAGCGGCACAGACCACTCTTCCAATAGCATGCGTTTGGTGACGCCGTGCGCGAAGGTGGGGCCGGCAGCGATGC
>JBDTKL010000176.1:0-5515 GCA_039935355.1 Candidatus Tumulicola sp. | reverse complement strand
TACCGAGCTCCAAACATCGTCGAGCATCGTGGGTGCGGCCCCGCAACGCGAACTCCAAGGCGGCCTGCGGGCCGATCGCGCGCGGCAGACGCTGCGTACCGCCGGCGCCCGGCAACAACCCTAACCGCACTTCCGGCAACGCGAAAGTCGAGCGCCCGGTGGCGATGCGAACATCGCATGCCAGCGCGAGTTCCAACCCGCCCCCGAGACACGCTCCGTCGATCGCCGCAATCGTCACCTGCGTACTTCGACCGATCGCCGCAACCACGTCGCGCACCGAGACCGGACGGTCGACCGGCGGAGCTGCGAAATCGCCGACATCGGCACCAGCGCTAAATGTGCCGCCGGCTCCGCACACGATCAGGGCCGAACACGCTTCGTCTCGTTGGACGGTTGCGAGCGCTTCGACGATCTCAGCCGAATACGCAAACGACATGGCGTTAACGGGCGGACGATCGAGCGTCAGCACCGCGACGCGCCGCGAGCCGGCATCGACGATGCGAACGTCCAAGAGTTACACGCTCGCTCGTTTGGAACGGTCGGCATCGAACTGCGCGTCGCTTAGCCGGCCGACCTCAGACGATCCGCTCATCACTTGCTGCGCGAACCAGGCGGCCTGTGAAAGCACGTGCCGCGCGTAGAACGCCGCCGTCGCCAACTTCGCCTCATAGAATTCGCGGTCCGCGCCGGATTCCGCTAATCTCGTCGCGGCAATCGATGCAGCGCGCGCCATCTGCCAACCGCCCGCAATGACCCCCCACATCTTGAGATACGGCACGCTGCACGCGGACGCGAGATTGAAATCGGCAAGCGCCGTCATGCCCAGCCATTGCGACGTTTCGTCGAGCAATCGGAGCGCATCCGCCAGTGCGGTGCCGGCAACCCGAACGTCGGCGTTTGATGAAGCCCCGCATTCCCGCGCCGTCTGCGCCATGCGCCCGCCGAAGGTCGTTGCGGTCGCGCCCATATCTCGCAGAAGCTTTCGCCCGAGCAAATCGAGCGACTGGATGCCGGTCGTCCCCTCGTAAATGGTCGTGATGCGTACGTCGCGATAATATTGCGCGATGCCCGTTTCTTCGACGTAGCCCATGCCGCCGAAGATCTGCAATGCATTGGAGCACAAATCGATCGCGTTCTCGGTGCACCAGCCTTTCACGATCGGCGTCATAAACTCGACGAGGGCGCGATGCTCCTTGCGCACCCGCTCGTCCGGGTGCCGTAGGGCAAAATCCATCGATGCCGACGTGACGTACGACAGCGCGCGCATCGCTTCGATGGTCGCCTTCTGCCACATCAGCATTCGCTGTACGTCGGGATGCCGCGCGATCGGCAGCGCGTCTTTCGACGATCCGGGTTCGAGGCTACGGCCCTGCACGCGCTCGCGCGCGAACTCCAGCGACGCTCGATACGCGCGGTCGGCCAAGCCGATGGATTGAACGCCGACCGAAAACCGCGCCGCGTTCATCATGACGAACATGTACTCTAAACCGCGATGCGGTTCGCCGATCAAGTATCCGAGGGACCCACGTCCGCCTTCGCCGATGCTCATGGCACACGTAGGATTGCCGTTGATGCCGAGCTTGTGTTCGATGCCGGTGCACACCATCTCGTTGGGTTCCCCCAACGAACCATCGGCGTTCACCACGAATTTGGGCACGATGAACAGCGAGATGCCTTTGGTGCCGGCCGGCGCATCGGGTAGTCGCGCCAAGACTAGATGCACAATGTTCTCGGCCATGTCGTGCTCGCCGAACGTGATGAAGATCTTCTGTCCGGTCAAGCGATACGCGTCGCCGTCGGGTACGGCTTTGGTGCGAACCTGCGCAAGATCAGAGCCGGCCTGCGGTTCGGTCAAGCACATCGTACCGGTCCACCGTCCCGAGACGAGGTGCGGAAGATACGCCTGCTTCTGTTCTTCCGACCCGGCCAGCTCGATGGCTTCGATTGCGCCTTGATTCAATAACGGGCCGTTGGCGAATCCGATATTGACCGCGTTCCACATCTCGAGCGTCGGACCGAGCAAGATCTGCGGCAACCCCTGGCCGCCGTATTCGGGTGGGACGGCCAAACCGATCCAGCCCGCTTGCGCAAACTGCTTGTACGCCTGCGGAAATCCGGGCGGCGTGCGAACCGCTCCGTTGTCGTAGGTGCAGCCTACCGTATCGCCGGCACGGTTGAGCGGCTCCAGAACGCCGGTCGCGAAGGCGGCCGCTTCATCGAGCACCGCATCGAGCACGTCGGGCATCTCCTCGCAACCCGGCAACGCGGCGATGTCGTCGAACGGCACGAGTTCGCGCAGCACGAATTGCATGTCGCGGAGCGGGGCGCGGTATTGATTCATCGTTAAAACTGATTCGACAAAATTAAAGCGGCCCCGCTCAAACGAGCGAGGCCGCCGACATCTCCGTTCGATCGGGTGGATCGTTACTTGCTAAGTTCCTGAACGGTGTTGCTGTTGGAGTCGGTGAAATACAGCACCGTGTTCGCGTCGGAGGTTCCGACCGCAGTGATGCTCCGAATCGCTCCGCCGGCGCCGGTGTCGACCACCTTGGTCGCCAGCACTTTACCCGTCGATTCGACTTCAATCAACTCGTTGGTCTTGCCATTCGCGACGATCACGTTTCCGTTCGGAAGGGCGGTCAAGGAGATCGCGCCGCTGAGGGGCGCGCCTGAAAGTACCACCTTGGCATCCTTCGCCTTAGGCCCGGTGAACGTCTTGCCGGTAGAACCGATCTTCACGGAGCCGGCTCCAAAGAAGTTGTTGTAGACGTTTGCGAACGAATATAAGATATTGCTCGAACCGTCGATAACATACAACGTACCGTCGGAAAACGCGTTCTTCTGGTAGAAGCCCAATCCCGTCGGTCCAAGAACGCTTCCGGGCTTGCCCTTGTTGACCTTAAAGCCCGTGATAACGGCCGTTACCGGCGGGTTTTTTTGTTGCGTTCCCAAATCGATGCGATTGACCGAGCCGGTCGTAGCATCACCGACCCAGAAGCCCGGGCCGGGGGGATACGAAACGCCGATGTCGACGAACGTGCCGCCGTACGGCTGCGTCAGACCGCTTCCGGTGATCTTTTGAAAAATCTTCCCTTGTGGGGAAACCGACGCGACATCCTTAGCCGTAGAACCCGGCCCGTACAGATAACCGTACAGCGGCTCGGCTGCGAGCCCGGCGCATCCCTTGAGATCGGTTGACGCGATTAAATGCACCGGCTTCGAGCCGGCCTTCGCTACTAGCACTTCTTCCGTCGTGCCGTTACCCATTACGCCGTTCTTATCGGCGTAGTTGCAGACGATCAAGTCGCCCTTCTTAAATTTTCCGCCGCCATACGGCGATTGCGAGATGTACGTGATGCCCGCCGGCGCTTGATCGCCGTTCGTCGTATCGATGGTCGATCCGATTTGCGTTTGCTTTGTCAGCGTCTTCAATACCGACGTCGCATCGACATCCGGTTGCACACCATTCGACACCATTCCGGGGCTCGAGATTTGTCCCGCGCTATTAACGTCGGCAATTCCTGAACCCGCATTCGCCGATCCCGCATTTACAGATCCCGCGTTTGCCGATGGGACCGTTGAATTCGTTCCTGCCGCTGAGCAAGCGCTGGCTAATAGAACCAACGCCGCCGCGCTAAGTGTTTTACTCCGCATGCAGGGCGACTTCGACTGCTCGTTCGACGCCCCTCCCGTATAATGAGCTTATATTATCGTATTGTTAATCAAAATCATTATCGTAAGTCATCATTATCGATTTGCTAACCTCGCGGACACTCCCAAGCAACCGTTTCGCTTCACCCTCGGTGCATGGTCGACGACGTGGTTGCGCTGGCGCGCGAGCTTTTCTCGCTTGAATTCGGGCGGTCTGCCGAACCGCCGATCGTCGAGACATTGATTCGCTACGGCGCCGGGGCCCTGCGATTCGCGATCTCGTGCGATATTTCGGTGCTGCCGCTGCGCGACGGCGAACGATATCGAGATGCGTCGAGAACGCTCGCTCGTCTTGGTATCGACGTGGATCGCTGGCCGGCACCGCCGGCCGGCTTGTTTGTTGTAGAAGAGCGCGCGCTCCTATTACGATCGCGCAGTCCGATGACGGTCGCGCACGAGTTCGGACACGCGCTCGATTGCGCGTTGGGCGGCGGCGTGTATCGATCGGGAATCGATCCCCGCGTGCGAGCGCACTATTGTCGGGCGCGAGCGTTCGTTACGCCCTACGCCGCAACCGGCATCGACGAATATTTTGCGGAGTCGTTGCGAGCGTACGTCGGCGTGAACGATCCGTCGTCGGCCTGGCCGCGCGCAACGCGCGAACGATTACGCCGGGTCGATCCTCACATGTGCGAATATGTGGCCGCGTTATTTGGGCGCGAATTCTCGATGCGCGCCACGTCGGCCGCACTGACCGGTGGGGCGTGATTGTGCCACGCGCTGCGAACGTACGTTACGATTGCCGCGATTTGATCGTCGTTGAGATCTGCTGCCCAGCCCGGCATCACGCCGTCGTACGTCGTCCCATCGGTCGACGGGCGTCCGCGCGTGCCGAACACAACGGCCGCAATCACTCGACCTGGATCGCCGGCGACGACCCGATCGCCGGCAAGTGCGGGGAAAACGCCGGCCATGCCACGACCGTCCGGCTGATGACAGCTCGCACAGTGCGTCAGGTATAAGGCTCCGCCGTCGCTCGACGAACCGGGCGCTTCGCTCGGAGCGCTCGACCGGTCGGCATGCGCGCAACCCGTCATGAGTGCGACCGCCAGCAGAGCCGCGTACGTCCGTGCGATCATCGCCGGCGAGCGCTCATCGACCACGCGAGCGAAACGAGCAAGACGTTTGCGACCAGCGAGCTTCCACCGTACGAGACGAACGGTAACGTAATGCCCGTCAGAGGAAAAATACCGATCACGCCGCCGACGATGACGAAGACCTGAAAGCCCAACGTCGCGGCAAGTCCGACGGCCAGCAACTTTGCGTACAGATCCGGCTGCTGTAGTCCGACGGCGAAGATGCGCCGAACCAATCCCAAAAATAGCAGCAACACGACGAACGCGCCAATCCAGCCGAACTCTTCAGAAAACGCTGCGTACACGTAGTCGGTCGCGACTTCCGGGATAAACGTCGGATGGCCCAAACGAAAGCCCGTTCCGAACAATCCGCCCGAGGCCATCGCGTAATACGCTTGCGACGACTGGTATCCGGCGCCGAGCGGATCCGAAAACGGATTGCGCCATACCGCAATACGCTCGTGCACGTAGTTGAAGTGCCGGGCCGCCCAAAATGCGACCGCCGCAAATACCCCGGCGCCGGCCGCCACGATATCCCAGCGTCGGGTTCCGACATACAGCAGCGTCGCGAACGTAGCCAGCAGCAGCGTCGCCATTCCGAGGTCGCGTTGCACCACGAGAATCGCCATCGATGCGCCCCAGCCGAGTACCAGCGGTCCGAGATACTTCGCGTTGGCTTGCAACGACCAGGGACGCGCGGCCGCAAGGACGTCGGACATCTCGGCCAG
>JBDTKL010000175.1:0-5908 GCA_039935355.1 Candidatus Tumulicola sp. | reverse complement strand
GCGCCGTGCTTCGAGTGCGATGCGTGCGCGCGCGGCGATTACGTGCAGTGCGCGGGTTGGCGCGCATCGCGGATCGACCCGGGCGCCATGGCCGAATATTTCCGCGTTCCCGTGGCCAACTTGCGCGACACGTTAGTGTTGCCACCGAAAGTTGGATTCGCCGACGGTTCGCTGGTCGAACCCCTGGCCTGCGTCGTCAAATCGCTGCGACGTGGCGGCGTCGCGGCGGGCGACGATGTCTACGTCATCGGGCTCGGCGTGATGGGCTTGATGCACGTATTGGCCGCGCAAGATCTTGGCGCTCGCGTGTTCGGTAGCGACTTTATTGCCGAGCGCCGCGACGGTGCTACACAACTCGGCGCGACCGCGTTTCACCCGAGCGACGTGTCGACCGCGCTGCCGAACGGTGCGCGCGTCGTCATCTGCGGGCCGGGCGTACCGGTGGCACTCGATGCGGCCGTCGCTGCGGCGGCTCCGGGCGGAACGGTCGTCATGTTCACGCCGTTCGAACCCGGCACGCCCGTGACGGTCGACTCCGAAAAGTTGTACTTTCGCGATCTCACGCTAACCGGCAGCTACTCATGCGGGCCATCGGACACGCGGCGCTCGCTCGATTTGATCGCGCGAGGCGTCGTAACGGCAGAGAAACTCGGGGTAACCGAAATCGGTCTCGAGGACGTGCCGGACGCGTACCGCGCCCTCGCCGCTTCCCGAATCGTCAAGCCGGTCGTGGTCTTTCCGGCGGTCGACTAGATCGCTGCGGCCTCATCGCCTGGGTTACCCGGCGCCTCGTCGTCGGTATTATGCGGTCGATCGGAATCGTCGTCGCCGGGCATTTCGTCCTCTTCATCGGGCTCGACGTACCCGAGAGCGTCGTTTGGGATCTCTCGATCGAATGGCATGTGCTTCTCCTATTGCCGTGCGATAGTATTCAGTTACCGCAACAGTACGCCGATCGAACCATCAGCGCGACACCGAAGCGGTTGACAACTGTTAAGTCGTGCCCTAGCCTGAAGGTGTGGACCTTTTTGCGGAGCGGCTGAATGCCGCCATGGACCGAGCCGGTTTTTCTGCCGCCGAGCTGGCTGGACGCTCGGGATTAACGGAGGCGGCGATTTCGCTGCTTCGCTCGGGCCGGCGCGAACCGTCCTATCGTACGCTGCAGCGGTTGAGTGGAGTTTTGCCCGGTCTCTCCGGCGGTGACGCTCGCGAAACGCCCTTCGACCGGGTGGACGAAGCCGTCGCCGACATCCGCGCCGGGCGTATGGTGATCGTGCTCGACGACGAGGACCGCGAAAACGAAGGCGACCTCGTGATGGCCGCCCAGATGGTGACACCCGAAGCCATCAACTTCATGCGTCGCGAGGCGGGCGGTTTGATTTGCGTCCCGTTGCCTGGGCGCCGGCTCGACGAACTGCAGATTCCGCAGATGGTGAGCGATAACACCGCGGTCCACGAAACGGCGTTCACCGTGTCGGTCGAGGCGCGCGGCCTTACGACCACGGGTATTTCGGCGCACGACCGGGCTGCGACGATCAAAAAGCTCTTGGATCCCGACGCGCGAGCCTCAGATTTCTTGCGCCCCGGACATACGTTTCCGTTGCGTTCGCGCGAGGGCGGCGTTCTCGTGCGTGCCGGCCAGACTGAAGCGTCGGTCGATCTCGCGCGGTTGGCCGGACTCTATCCGGCGGGCGTCATCTGCGAAATCATGGCCGAAGACGGCACGATGGAACGTTTCGACGGCTTGCGTGCCTTCGCAGACCGGCACGGGCTCAAACTGGTCAGCGTCAAGGATTTGATCGCGTATCGAATGCGCAACGAAAAGCTCGTGAAGCGCATCGCGCAGTTCAATCTTCCGACTGCGGCCGGCCAATGGAACGGCGTCGCATACGAAACGACCATCGATGGCGGCACGCACGTTGCGCTGGTAATGGGCGACATCGGAGACGGCAAGGATTTGCTGGTCCGCGTTCACTCTGAATGTCTGACCGGTGACGCGTTGCACTCGATCCGTTGCGATTGCGCCGCGCAGCGTGACGGTGCGATGGAGTTAATCGCGCGCGAAGGGCGCGGCGTGTTTCTCTACTTGCGACAGGAAGGTCGTGGCATCGGCCTCGCTAACAAGCTGCGCGCCTACGAATTACAAGATCGCGGTGCCGATACGGTCGAAGCCAACGAAGCGTTGGGATTGCCGGTCGACAAGCGAGACTACGGAATCGGCTCGCAGATTCTGGTAGACCTGGGCGTGAAAGAGATGCGCTTGATCACGAACAACCCGAAGAAAATTTTCGGGCTCGAAGGTTACGGCTTGAAAATTGTTGGTCGCGCGCCGATGCAAACGGAACCGACGCCGTTCAACGAGCGCTACATCGATACCAAGCGTGACAAGCTCGGTCACATGTTCGACGCCCCGCAGGCGGCTTCGTGAAGCGCGACGCCGCTGTCGAAACGCTTCCCGACTGTCGCGGCAAACGCTTTGGGCTGGTGGTCGCGCGGTTTTACGACGAGCTCGCGACGTGGATGGTCGACGGTGCGCGCCGCGCACTTGTCGACTGTGGTGTTTCGTCTGAAGACATTCGCACGTTCGACGTCCCGGGATGCTTCGAGATTCCGCTTGCGTGCGACACGATACTGGCAACCGGCGAATATGCTGGCGCGGTCGCGCTGGGGGTCGTGGTCCGCGGCGAGACGCCGCACTTCGACTTCGTTGCCGGCGAATGTTCGCGTGGGGTGATGGACGTCTCGCTCGCGCACGGCTTGCCGATCGGCTTTGGAATCCTTACGACCGACTCGTATCTGCAAGCCGAGGAGCGCGCCGACCCTTCACGTGGTGATAAGGCCTATCACGCGGCCATCGCCGCGGCGACGCTCGCCGCTTTAGCGGCTACGCTTTCGGCGGAAACAGACGCTCGCGCATAAAATCATCGCCCGCTTGCGAGTCGGTGTCGGGATCGCTCTTGAGGTCGTGATCGGCTTCTTCGCGCTTGGCCGGATCGGGCAGATCCTCTTCGGTTAAGTCGCTCTGAAAGATTTCGCCGTCGCGGTCGCGCGCAAACCGGTCGCTCTGTCGTTCCATGACCAGGGCCTACCCAATTCTGCCTCCGCCCAACTCCAAAGGAACGGCGCGCGCCGGGTCGCATGAGGTCGTTCGTGAGCGAACTCGTACCAGTCCGCTGGTTGGGCGATGCGGTCGAATACCTTGACCAGCGCGCCCTGCCGGGCGAGATCGTCTACCGGCAAGCGCGTTCGGTCGACGATGTGGTCGAAGCGATTGCAACGCTGTCGGTTCGGGGGGCTCCGTGCATCGGCGTCTTCGCCGGCTACGGGATCGCGATGCTCAAAGCGTCCCTGTCGCACGCCCGCTTCGTTGAGGCTGCGGCGCGCGTTCGCGCGGCTCGCCCGACGGCCATCAACCTTGCGTGGGCCGTCGACCGCGTGATGGCCGCTCCCGACGCGCTGGTCGAGGCAACTACGATTGCCGAAGATCAGGCGCGCACCGACGAACGCATCGGGCAGAGCGGCCTCCCACTGATTTCCGACGGTGCAGGCATCATCACGCACTGCAATACCGGAGCCCTGGCGACCGGCGGCCGCGGTACCGCGCTGGAAGTGATTCTTGCGGCTCACCGCGCTGGAAAACGCCCGCGCGTGTACGTCGATGAAACGCGTCCGCTGCTGCAAGGCGCTCGTCTCAACTATTTGGAGTTGAAAACGGGCGGCGTCGACGTCCGCGTGATCGTCGACGGTGCGGCCGCGTTCGTTATGCAGCGCGAACGGATCGATCTCGCGATCGTCGGCGCCGACCGGATCGCGCGCAACGGTGACACCGCCAATAAGATCGGCACCTACGGATTGGCCGTCGCCGCGGCATATCACGGGGTGCCGTTCTACGTCGCCGCGCCGCGCTCGACGTTCGATCTATCGGTCTCTTCCGGCCGCGAGATACCGATCGAGCTGCGGGCCGAGGAAGAAGTAACGTCGTTTCGAGGGACACCGGTCGCGCCCGGCGCGCGCGCGTACAACCCCGCGTTCGACGTTACGCCGGCAACGTTGATCGCCGGCATCGTCACCGAGTGCGGCGTGCTTCGTTCGCCGTATGAGGAAACGATTGCGGAACTGTTCGCGTGAAATACTACGAGTTCGTCGATCGCAAACCCGAAATCGGGACGCTGGTGTTCGTCGAGGGAACGCAACGCGAACTCGCCGATCGAACGATCGTCACGCTGATCGACCGCCTGCTGCCGCCGGAAGAGCGCGACTTTAACTTACAGCGCTTCGATGCCGACGCGATCGTCGATTTTCATGCGATAGCCGATGCCGTGCAAGCGATGCCGTTTTTGGGCGGCCGGCGAGTCGTTATCGTTACCGGCGCGCATTTGCTAAAGGCCGAACCGCGCCGGCAGTTGCTCGCGATCGCGCAGGGCGTGCCAGACGGGAATACCCTGGTGATCGTCGATCTGGTCGCTCCGAGCGCCAAGAAGACGCCGCCCATCGGGGCCGGCGTCGGCAAAAACGCGTTGCGGATCGATACGTCGGCGGCCCCTGCAAAGGGCCGTTCGGCACCGCCGTCAGACGTGCGAAAACGCTTCGTCGAGGAGCTACTGCAAGAACTCGGTGTCACGGCCGAAGCGCGCGTCGTATCCGAGCTCGCTCGCGCCGACTACGACCTTTCATCGATTCGAAACGATTTAGAGAAGTTAGCCGTCGGCGAAAAGCGCGTTACGTACGCTGCGTTCCAGCGAGAATCGCTGTCCGCGGAAGATCCGAAGATGTATGAATTCTCAGCAGCAGCGGTCGGCGGGCAAACGGCGCGCGCCCTGCAAGTGGCAGCCGAATGTTTTGACGATGATCCACGGGTTGCTATCCGGTTGCTCTCGGCGCTCGCGCGCGAGTGTCTGGCCGTTTGGGAAATGGCGCGTCCGAACGGCCGGCTACCCGACGGAGTCAAAGACTGGCGCGAAGCCAAACTGCGATCGATCGGATCGGCAATGGGCCAAAGGCGCGCGCGCATGGCCTACGAGATTGCGGTCGGCGCGTTCGAATCCATCGTCACCGGAAAAGCGGGCAGCGACTCGGACGAACAACGGACGCTCGTCGAGCGCATAACGATCGGCTTTCGCGATCTCACGAGCCGTCGCTCGCCTTCGAGCCGCCCGCGCAGATAAAGTAAAACGTTTATATACTCCACTGCCACGCGTTCCACGACTCGGTGGACGCGTTGGGTGCGAAGCCTTTGAAATCGACGCTGATCGGCTCCATCTGTCGCTTCCACCACAAGAAGACGTACGGGACGTCGCGCGCCAGCAGTCGCTGAACCCGTCCGTATGCAACCGCTCGAAGCGCTTGATCGTAGTGCGTCAACGCGCCGGCTTGCGCGGCGTCCATCTCTGGATTGCAATAACGAGACGTATTATAGCCGTTGGGTGGGATGGTCGCGCACAGGAACTGCGAGGAGTCGTCGGGATCGATGCCTGCATACCAAGGCGCGAGCGTGATGTCGAACTTGCCGCCCTGCACGATACCGCCGCTGGCGGCAGCCTCGAAGAGCGTCGCTTGCGGATAGGTCTTGATGGTGACGTCGATGCCGATCGAGCGTAACGCACTTTGCAGCAGAACGCTTTCTTCGCGATGGGTGACGTCCGACGTATCGGTGACGAGTAGGAGCTGAAGCGGCGAGCCGGCCTTGCGAGCAAGTCCGTCGGAACCGAAGGTGTAGCCGTCCGCGGTGAGTTCGCGCCGTGCCGCCGCGATGTCGAACGGATAGGAACGAATCGATGGGTCGAAGGCCCACATCCAATCCGGAATATCCTGGGTCGCGACCTTTTCTTGCCCGTGCGTAAGGCGTTGGACGAAGCTCGCCTTGTCGATCGCTCGCGCGATCGCGCGACGCACGTGCGGATCGGCGGTT